>JBHLQA010000197.1:0-6558 GCA_048885285.1 Candidatus Odinarchaeota archaeon | reverse complement strand
GGTTTTAAAATTGAATTTAAAGATTGAAGAATTATCTGAAAAGATAAGAGGAATGGAATCTAAAGAAGCTGTGGAAACATTAGTTTCAATATTTTCTACATCAAAAAATATAGATTTGAAAATTAAGACAGTAGATCTTTTAAATGAGTATAAGGATATTGGAAATAAAAGTTTCCAAGAAATTAAAACTGTTTTTATAAAAGATCATCATCCTCGATTAAGGCTTAAATTAATTGACTTAATAGCTCAATATCATCAATATGAAGGAAGTAATTTTTTAAAAGAACAGTATAAAAATTGTAAAGATGGAACAGTTCGAAAACATCTAATCAAAAGGGTTGGAGAGAATAGTCTAAATGATTCAATATCGTTTCTTATCGAATCATTAAGTGATTCTGATTTTGGAGCAAAAAGAGAAGCAATAACCTTTTTAGGAAAAACTAATGCAGTTGAAGCATTAAAACCATTGATAGATATGTTTCACTTCAGGAATGCTGATACTTATGATATTTTGATTAACTCTATTGTAAAAATTGGAAAGAAAGGAAACTTACAACCAATAATTGAATATGTCGATATAGAAGATCTTTATATTAAAAGAGAGATTCCTGTAATACTTGGAAAGATAAAAAATAAGGAGACTGAAAGAGTTTTAATCAACCTTTTAAAAGATAAGGATGCAACAATACGGAAAAATTCAGCAAAGGCTTTAGAAAAAATAATTGAGTTGAAGAATATAAGACATATTTTAGATTTATTAAAAGATGAAAATATTGAAGTAAAGAAAGAAGCTATTCGAGTATTAGGAAATGTAGGTAGTAAGAGGGCGATCTCCCCCTTATTCGAAATACTTAAAGAAAATGATGTTAAAATAAGAAATCTTGCTAAAAATGCTCTTTTTAAGATTTTTGAAAAATCAAAATCTTATGATACTCTTTATAAAATAGTAAAAGGAAGAAATATTAATGCTAGGAGGGAAGCAATAAAGTTATTAGGAATGTTAAAAGATATTAATGCTATTGATTTCTTGATATCTATTTTCAATAGTAAAGTAGCAAGTTTACGAGGTTCTGCTTATCGATCACTTTTAAAAATTTTAGATAATAAAACTAATAATAAAATTCTTAATGCATTATCAGACAAATCTTGGCAAGTAAGAATGTTCTGTGTCAAAATATTAGGTGAAATTAAAGATTTACAAACATTAGATCAGATTTTTAATTTAATTGAAGATGAACATGGGAGTGTTAGAAAATCAGCTGTTGAAGCATTAATTAAATTTGAACATGAAGAAGTGTTAGATTTTGCTAACAATGCTCTGAAGCATCTAAATTGGAAGACTAGAAGAGCCGCAGTTAAAATTTTGTTAAGAACTGGAAGTAAGGATTCATTAAATTCTTTGATTTCATGTTTAAATGATGATGATGTATATATAAAAAGCTGGGCTGCCATGGCATTAGGAAAACTAAAAGAAATAGATAATATTGAACCTTTTATCCAATTATTAAAAGAAAATGATGAAAAAATAAGAATTTCTGCCATAAGAGCTTTAGGTGAGATTGGAAATAAAGATGCAATCAAACCTCTCATTCAAGCATTAGGAGATGATAATTGGGATGTAAGAAAAGAAATTGAGAAAGCTCTTAATCAAATTGATCCTGATTGGATGAATTATTTATAAAGAAATAAAACTGATTAAAAAAAGTAATTTCAAGACAGAGGCTTGGTTTATAAATTAATATAATTTAATTAAATCTTGAATAACTTCTTCTAATTGATTGAATACTAAGTTTATATTAGAATCTTTTTTAACCATCAAAATTAAAAATGTTTTATCGTTACATTCATAAATTAGTATTGTTTTTTTTTCTAATTCGGTAATAATCTTAAGAATTCTTCTATTACCCATTGTTTCGCCAATACCTAATGCACTTTCTAAAACTGAAGCACACATGGAAGTGAAATTTTTGCTCTTAAATCCGTCTTCTGTAATTTCTGTAATTATACCCCCATCTCTATAAGCATAAATTATACATTCTAGATTTCCTTTTTGATTGAATTCAGTAAGAAGCTGTCTTGCTGCTTTAGACTTTAACAGATTTGAATTACTCATAAAATTCATTAAATTATATATTTCAGTTTTTGTAAATATGGATAATTAAATAAAACTATTTATTTATAGTAATATATATGGAAAAAGCGAATTCTTATAAAAAAATAATTGAATTAATAAAAAATTCGAATGATGAATTTATTGAAAATGAATTACGCCCATTTTTAAGAATTCCAAGTTTTACACTTAATCAAGATGGTATTAAACAAGCAAAAGATTATCTTATTTCTTATATCTCCGAATTTTGTGATGATATAAATGAATTTAAAGGTGAAATTAATCCTTTAATCATTGCTAAAGTTGAAGGAAAAATCAAAAATCCATTATTAATCTATATGATGTATGATACTCAACCTATTAGTCAAGAAAATGAATGGATTAGTAAACCTTTTGATGCAGACATTAAGCTCTTACCATCTCCACTTGACGAACTGGGCAAGTGTATTATAGCTAGAGGTGCGTATAATTCAAAATCTCCATTAATGTGCTTTCTAAATATATTAGAACTTTTAAAAAAACAGAAAATTCTTCCTATCTCTTTATTACTACTGTTTGATGGTGATGAAGAAAAGGGTTCACCTTCCCTATTAAAATTTCTCAAAAATAAGAAAGATAAAAAAATTTTTAAAAATTGTAGAGATGCATATTATCCTGCGAGTAAACAAGATCTCAAACAAAATTCCGTATTAAAATTAGGTTATAAAGGAATTTTATCACTAACAATAAAAATTTCGTCAGATAATAAAGAACCGCATTCTGCTTTTAGTGGAATGATTCCTAATCCCGCAATTGATTTAATTTCTCTACTTAATACCATTTATTCTAATAATCAATTCAATATTGACAGTTTAAAATATGTTTATTTACCTACAAGTGAAGAGCAATCTTTATTGGAAAATCTTTATAAAAGAATTAACATTGATGATATAAAAAAAAAGGCGGGTATAACACAAACAACAGAAAAAGATCCAAAAAAAGCATTCACAAATTATTTGTTTAATCCCACCTTTAATATATCTACCTTAAAATCGGGATTTTTAGAAGTAGGTACAAAAAATTATGTACCTAATCAAGCTATGTGTAATATCGATGTTAGATTTGCTCATGATATTTCGAATGAAATAATTTTTAAGGAAATTGAGGAAAAAATTGAGATTTTTGCTAAGGATACAAATTCTCAAATTGAAATAATTAAAAATATTGGATATGATAGATCTCGAGTAAGGATTAATTCTCCTCTTGTTAAGAGTCTTATTAAAAGTGCAGAGATTTTGGGTTTTTTAACTGAAATATGGCCTATAAGTGCCGCGGCAGCACCTTTAAGTAAAATTCAGAAAGAATTAGGATTAGATTTTATTACAGGAGGATTAGGGATTGGGGGTTTCGCCCATTCAGTTAATGAATTTATTCAATATGATTCAATTATTAATACAAGAATTTCAAATTATCATTTTCTAAATATATATTCAAATCTTATAGCAAATAATCATAATTTAATCAAATAATCCTGCTAATCCCCTCATTCTTGCTTTTATTGCATTCTTAGGACATAATTCTGAACAACATAGACAAGATATGCATTTTTTTCTTAAAAATATAGGAAAATTGCCTTCTATAAATTTTATTGCTTCTGCAGGACAAATTTCAGCACATTGGCCACATTTCACGCATCTATCCTTTATTAGATTGGGTATTTTTTTCATTATTTTATATCCTATATGTCCTGTCATGAAACTAATAACACTTGTAAAGTTATTTCCAGGGACATTAAATTTAGGAGTTTGATTTTTAGCCTGTTCAAGAGGAACTCCTAAGATTTCAATTTCTCCCAAATTTCCAATTCCTAATTTTCGTTCTATAGCATTTTTAACATGAGGTACGATTTTTGCTTTAACCTTACCAATTTCCAATGCTACACAATCTAAAGCTAACTCATCTGTTCCCGCGAGAATTAAATCCCATTGTTTCATCGATCCCCCACCTGGACCAAACCTGCCCTCCATTATCTTTTGCAAATCATAAATAATCAATCTATTTGGTTTATTCTTTAGAACCCATGAAAAATTATCGACAAGAACTTCTCCAAATTGTTCAGCTGTTTTCCCCAATAAATGATATTGAGCTTTTAATCCTCCCTGTATAATTCCCCAATAATTTTTTATTGCACCTGTCATTGTTGCTTCTATATGAGATTTCAAACGTGGCAAGTTAATTAATATATCACATTCCTTAACTGCCCTAGCAACACGGATTTGTTTTAAACGTAAAGCTCCCTCTATTTTTCTAATTATCGGTGTATCACTTTCAAAATCGATAAGTTTTATACCATATTTCTGACAAACTTCAAGTAAGCCAATTTTTTCTCCTACATCCGAAGCAGATTTTCCCTGTTGTCCTGGAGAATCTCCAACAGAAACATTCTCCATAGAAACACCCTTCTCCTTCAGATAAGAAATAACACCTTCTACAAAACTTGGTTGTGTACATGCATCTTTCTTCGATGTAAGCAAATTTGGTTTAAGAAGTATTTTTTTTGAATTGGTAAAATTGAATGGTAAATCATCTTCTATTAATTTGATAGCTCCTACTACTGCTTCAGGAATTGACTCAAAATCTTTTACATTTATTATACTTATTTTATTAGGCATTTTTAAACTTAATAAACGTCTTTTTCATAAATATTATAATTATTATTAACATTGTATAAAATTAAAAAAGAATTTTATGAAAACTTAATTATTTCATAATAATAGTATTATATTAGGTTAGATTAATAGATAATAGCTTTCTCCTTTTGATTGAAATTGCCTAAGTAATTAAGTAAAAATTAGAATATAAAAAGGAAAATGTTGAGGAGATAAGAAAGAGTTTTTTACTTACATAAAAACCATTCAAATAATCAATTGATAAAGCACCAAAATCTTTAAATAGTTAACTCTATATAAGTTAGTTAAAAATAATCCAATAGATTAAAAAATGTTATTTCAACATGCTGAATCCGATTTAATTTTTTCTACGACTCTCTTAGGAGATCTCATCTCTATAGGTATCCAAGTGATAATACTTCTTTTAGGATATTTCATTCATAAAAAAAATTCATATACCTATGGGCTCTTTTTTATGATCTCTGCTATTTCTTCGATTTTAGCAATCATCCTATTTGAAATTCTTAGGATTATCTCAAGTCCTTTCATTATCATAGCCGTGTTTTTATATATATCCTCAATTTTCTATATTATAGGTGTTGTCTTTTTAATCTTTGCAATTTATAAAGTATACGATACCCATAGAACGGATATAATTGAGTCTAAGATTAAATAATTTCCGTCCTTTATTTTTAAATATTTTATTGAGTTTTAGAATAATAGAAAGAAGCAAGAAGAAAGAATCACTCTTTCACTTAAAAGAAGAAATTCAAAAATATTTAAGACAGAAAGAAAAAATACAAAAAATATGCAATACCTGAAAACGCCCTAATAACTGTGCTAATTATTCAGAATCTAAATTGTTGAGTTTATTAGAGGCTGAAATTAATCATACAAAGCATCAAATAAGTAAAATTGAATGGGATGTAAATACTTGGTCTTACTATATTTTAGGAAATAAAAAAGCTAAGAAAATAGATGATGATATGGTCCTTATTTTGATAAAATATATTACAAAGCAAGAGACAGAGCGATATAATTATGAGTTTACTGACGAATTAAAAAAAGAATTTTTTGAAGGAGCATTTGATGAAATAGTCTCATATATACTTGAACAGAATTCTCGAATTGCATTTCAAGTCTTAGGATAGAATATATTATATTATGGCGCGAAAATGCCCGAAGAAATAAGAGAACTTATTCTATTACATTCCGAATGGAAAGATGAAATGGATTATCTTAAAAACTCTGAAGATTTTGTCGAACGACAACATTGGTTGTCTGATTTTTATGAAAAAGTAAAAGACCAATATATGGTCAATGGTTTTATGTTTGCAATGGATGCCCTGTTTATTGCAGGAATGAATTATTTTGCCGATGGAAATTACACCATTTTCCTAATTCTGTTCTTATTCAATATTATTTTGTGTGGACTAAAATATAAAAAGACAGGGGCTTTTTTATTGGCCCTTTGGACCTCCATACTATTTAGCTGCTTACTTATTTATGGGCCACAACTTGAGGGTAAATCACTATATATTGGCTTAGTGTTAAATAACTTTTCGTTTTTTTCTGTGGCTTTTTTGGGAGGCTATTTAAGTCTTCATATCTCCACATTAAATTTTGAAGTTGCCGAAAAGTCTCGGGATATCAGAAACCTTCAACAGTTAAATGAATTAATTATTTCAAATGTAGCTAATGGTTTGATCTCTGTGGATCGTAATATGCGCGTGACTCAATTTAATGAAGCCGCAGAAAAGATTTTAGGCACTTCACTACAAGGAAAGTTGTTGAAAGAAG
>JBHLQA010000196.1:0-6565 GCA_048885285.1 Candidatus Odinarchaeota archaeon | reverse complement strand
TCCACAACATTCACTTTTTTTATGGTAGAAATCTTTTTTATAATTACAAAAACTAGTTTTAAAAACCTATTTTTTGAGTAAATTTTTAAATTTTTTAAAATCGAGTTATTCCAAAACAATTATAACTCGATTTTATTTATTAATAGCATTATTTCGATTAATAATTTCATCTTCTTCAATTCTTTTTTATATAAGGTAATATTATTTTGATTTCTACATCATTAATTATTCTATAATATAATTTCTATCAATTAAAACAAAATTTTAATGGGGGTAAACCTCATCTACGATATCTTACTTATGATAGAACTTTTTTTAATGAAAAAACACTTTAGAAAACAAATAATAAATTTGTTAAGAAATAAAATTATAAATGAAATAATTATAGGAGACTTATAATTCTTTATAAATAGTTTGGATTATCTTAATTTGATTAAAGTGCTCTCAGATAAAGAACAGTTAGAATTAAAGGATGCTCACACTGATAAGGAGTTAAAACAAGTATTTAAAAAAATTGCCTCGAAAAATCCAGACGCATATTTTCCCACTAAAGAGTTAGAAAAATTAGGATACTTAAGGAAACAATGTGAGTGTTGTGGAACTTACTTTTGGACAGTTGACAAAGATCGAAAAGTATGTGGAGACCCGGTATGTTCTGGAGGATTCCAAGTTACAGTCAACAATCCTTCGAAGGTGAAACTTTCATTTATAGGAGTATGGAAAAAGATTGTTGAAATATTAAAACCGAGAGGATACGTACCTATCAAAAGATACCCTTGTGTGGCGAGATGGAATCCAACTTCGGAATTTACAATAGCTTCTATTTCAGCTTTTCAACCTTATGTTATTACTGGTAAGGTTGAACCTCCCGCAATAAAGCTTGTTATTCCTCAATTTTGTTTAAGATTTAATGATATTGAAAACGTAGGAGTGACATCTTCACATTGTACAGGCTTTGTAATGATAGGGCAGCATGCATTTTTATCCCCTGAAGAATGGAATCAAGGGGAACTTTTTATGGATATCCATGATTTTATCTATATGGGTGTAGGTTTACCTAAAGAGGAAATAACAATACATGAAGATTCATGGGCTGGTGGGGGTTCATTTGGATGTAGTCTTGAATTCTTTAGTAGAGGAGTAGAGCTCTTTAATCAAGTATATACTATGTTTGAACAAACTCCTGAAGGTCCGCGTGAACTAAAACTTAAAGTTCTTGATATGGGGATGGGTCAAGAGCGAGTAGCATGGTTCTCTCAAGGTACTCCTAATATTTACGAGGCTGTTTTTCCTTATGTTCTGTTGAAATTGAGGAAAATCACAAAAACGAAATTAGATTTAGATCTATATAACCAATTTTCACAATATTCTGCATATTTAAATATAGATGAGGTAGATGATATGGATGAAGCTTGGAATCGTGTTGCTAAAGAACTGAATATAGGTTTAAAGGAATTAAAACACAAAATATTACCAATGACAGCGCTATACTCAATCGCAGAACATGCTCGTAGCCTACTTTTTGCAATAAACGATGGTAAACTTCCTTCAAATGTAGGAGGCGGTTATAATTTAAGGGTAATATTTAGACGAGCAATAAGTTTTATAGACAAATTTAATTGGGATATAGATATTGCAGATGTATGTAGTTGGCATGCAAAAGAATTGAACGGGATTTTTCCTGAAGTTTCAGAGCATTTAGATGAAATTCGAGAAATATTAAATGTTGAGAAGGAAAAATATTATACTACTAAGAAAAAAGCAGGAAAGATTTTAGAAAAAATAATGAAAAAGGGAGAAATTTCTGCTGAGACTCTTATAGAGTTATATGATTCTAATGGTATAAGTCCTGATATGGTAAAATCAACAGCTAAAAATTATGGGATAAAAGTAAACATTCCGGATGATTTTTATAGTTTAGTAGTCGAAAAACATGAAAAAACGGAACAAATACATGCCACAATAAAAGGGGGCGAATTAAATTTAGAAGGAATTCCTGAAACAGAATCTCTTTATTATTATGATTATACAACAATTTCTAATCAAGCTAAAGTCTTGAAAATAATCGACAACATGGTGATTTTAGATAAAACAGTAGTTTATCCGACTTCGGGAGGACAACTTCATGATATAGGAACAATCAATGGGCAAAAATTCTCTGACGCATTTAAGCAAGGGAACCATACAATTCATGTCTTAGATAAGAAACCTACTTTTAAAGAAGGAGATGTCGTTAAAGTAGAAGTTGATAAGGAATGGCGTACACAACTCTCTCAACATCATACTGCTACACATATTGTTAATGCAGCAGCAAGAGAGGTTTTAGGAAATCATATAAATCAAGCAGGAGCTAAAAAAACATTAAAAAATTCTCACCTAGATATAACCCATTATGAACAAATTCCAAGAGATAAACTTCTTGATATTGAAAAGAAAGCAAATGAAATTGTTGAAAAGAGTATAGATATTCATCTTGAGTTTATGCCTCGTAGTGAAGCAGAACAAAAATATGGAATGACAATATATCAAGGAGGAGCTGTGCCTGGTAAATATGTAAGAATTGTCGAGGTGCCTGGTATAGACGTAGAGGCTTGCGGAGGCACACACTTGAATAATACTTCAGAAACAGGATATATTCATATAACTAAATCACAAAAAATTCAAGATGGGATTGTCAGACTTACATTTGTTGCTGGAAAAGCAACCACTAAATTAAAAGAAAAATATAAAAAAACCATTGAAGAGATAAAAAAAACTCTAAATGTCGAACGTAAGCAAATCGTAGGACGTGTAGAAGAATTATTTGAAAAATGGAAAAATATCAATAAAGCATTGAAAACTGGAAATATTGATAAGGAGGATTTGCATTTAACTTCCACTGAAATATTTGAAGGTGATGTATTATCAGAAATTTCTCAATTTTTGAGTATTAAAAAAGATGATATTCCAAATAGTATATTAAAATTCTATCTCGAATGGTCTGAGGGAGTAAAGAAAATTAAACAATTGAAAAATCTACTCAGCAATGAATATATTGAAGATTTAATCGAAAGTGCTCAGAAATTTGAAGAATATAAGTTTATAATTGAAATTTTTGAAGGATTAAATCAAGATGATTTGAAAAATTTCTCAATAAGAGTAATGAAAACCTCAGATAATCTTATTACTATTTTCTTAAATCATACAGAAAATGGTATAATGCTATTAGGGATGGAAGGAGAATTACCTTTACAAAAATCAGAACTCAATATTGGAGATTTCATAAAAGAGTGTGTTCAAAAATTTGGTGGAAAAGGCGGTGGCCGAAAAGAGTTTGGACAGGGATTTATTAGCAATAAGGATGTAACCATAGATGAAGTGAAAAAATATATAATAGCCAAGTTTAATATTTAAAATTAATATTATTCCTCCCTTATAATTAAATAGAGTGATTCATTGCGAATAAATGCTTCAACAAAACAACTCCAATTATCTCTTAAAACTTTTTCAAAGTATTTTGCCCAAAACTCACTATAATCTTTTGTCAAATCATGATTAAATCTCATTTGATATGTACCTTTATCATTCTTCTCTAATTCTATATTGTAGAAATAATTAGCTGCTTGCCACATCCCCTTAAGTCCATTTAAAAATTCTTCAAATGTCATTATTTCTTTCCTTTTCCCTAGATACCATTCAATTGATTCAACTGCAATGTTTTTTGTGAAAACATCCTCAACTTTACCTTTGATATAATTAAGATATGTTGTTTTTCCAACTAAAAGCATATTTAATTCATCTCTAGCTCTGCACCATATACTTCGTTGATCCATTAATTGTGGTTGTTTAAATTTTTTTAATGATTTAACTGCCGCATCTACAACAGCAGATTTTGAACCGAATTCTTCTTCATATTGCTGTAAAATATCATAAGATTCATCCGAAATAGTCGCATGAACAGATTTTTTATAAGCCTTTTTCTCATTGGACATGATTTTAATAAAAATATTAAATAATATATTATTATGACATTTATAATGTCATAATCTAACATAATATTTAAATATTAATGTCATTTCATGAAACATAAATGACATAGTAATTTTACATTTATTAGGGCAATGAAAACTACAATAGGTAATGATAAGAAAGGTTTTAATGAATTAGATAAAAAAAATTTAGAATTCCCATCTTGTTATGGTAATTTTAACAATATGTCAGGTATCTGTCAGAATTGTAAAATAAAAGCCCTATGTAAAAAAATACCCCCTCCGAGAAATTCTGAGTGGTGTTGTAATCCCCCTTAGTTATATAATACTACTACTACGATAGTGAAGTGATTTATGGAACAAGAAGTCTATGAAAGTTATGTTGGAGGATATAAATGGAGATCAAGCGATAAAATTTATTATAAATTAACTGGAAGAAAAATTAATTCCAAATATTTTCCAATAATCCCAATTTCTGTTAGTTATTTACCTGATCTGATACCCAATAAAAAGCTACTTGGTCTGTTTTGGAGTACTCCAACTTTCAAAGATACTGATTGTCAATATTTATTTCATGTTTATGATGAGTATGATGTTGATTTTGTTATCTCAACATCTTCAGGAAATACAGTTGAAAGTATGGCCAACGTTATAAAAAGGTATAATCAAGAATCAAATAAAAAAATTAAAGCTATTCTGTTAGTTCCGGAAATTTCCTCATATAAAGTTTCTAAAAATGCTATTGAAAATAACCCTTATGTATATTACATTGTTTTGAAAAATTCAACATTAGATAGTATAAGAGAATTTGCGAATAAACTTAAAGAAAAATTGCTAGAACGTTTTAATGTAATTTTAGCTGACGCAAATTTAAAAACAGCTGCATACAGTCAAGTGGGTTTTGTATTAGATCAAATGAATCTCTTAAATGATGAAGTATGTTTTGTTCAGACAGTATCAGGAGGAGTTTGTCCTGCTGGAGTGATTGAATATGCATCATTTTATAATATTAATCCCGAATTTTTAGTAATTCAGCCTTTTGATAGTAAGACTACTCCAATAATCGATGCCCTACATGAACATTCATTAGGTCACGATCCTTTTGAAATTTTTAAGAAATGGAATTATGAAACTCCCAATATTGAAACTACATTAGGTAGTACCAAACCGTTATATGCTATAGAAAACTTTATTAAATGGAGAGAACATGGGGGAACAGTTCTCGGTGCCAAAATTTCCAAAGAAGAACTTTATAATCAAAAAACTTTAATTTTAAAAACATTAGTTGATGCAGGGGTGTATACTACAAATGATCAAGCTTTAAAATTTTTCGAACTGGAAAAGAGTGGAATAATGGCATTCATTGGAGCGATTAAATCTGCTAAAGAAATAAGGTCAAATAATATAATCGTAAACTTTACAGGAAGATATCCTGAAAAACCCTCCACTTTACCGAGTTCTGCTACTCCTCACGTTTTATATAATCCAGATCACGGAATAGAACAATTAATTAAAATATTGAATATTTAAATTTGAAATTTTATATTTTCTCTTATTTTTATTCCTCCTATCTGTTTTTTCTATCTATATAGACTATATAGACCTTATATAATATGAAGAAAAATCTTATAACTCAAATTAATCTAAATTTAATTAAGGTGGAAAAAAGGCTATATATATAAAAATAATGTTTAATCAAATTTTATTGACTTTACTAGAGCAAAAAAATGATTATTTAAACTTAAGAGAGAAAGTAGCTCATACACCACTAGAAAAATCAATTGATAATATTCTTGAAAGAATAAATAAAGACATTGACAAGATAATAATTCTAAATCAAATTGAATATATATTATAAAAATACAAATTTTGAGGAAAAAAATATGAAAAGTGTATATAAAAAGTTTTGCTGTCCAGAATGCGGAGAAGTACGTTACATAAATATTAATGGGATATGTTTTGATTGTAAAAATAAGAAAAATCTTATCACATTAGCAAAAGAGCGTAAATTAAAGCAAAATCTCAAAACAATAAATCATTTCATTAGTATTGAAAATTATAATTAAGTACTTCTTGTTTTAAAATAATTCAAGTTTTTGCAGATTATTCTTTTTTATTTAAAATTTTTATTTTCATCAAAAATATTTTATATGTTGTGCTAATTATTAAATTTATAAATTATAGAAAACCTTTATTAGAAATTAATCTATCTATGAGGAAATGCTGAAAAATGGTAGAAATTATACAAATTAGCGATTTACATTATGGAAGTGAGTTCCGTGAAGATTGTTTTGAGAATATCATTAAATATGTTGCGGAAAACAATCCTGATATTGTAATTTGCACTGGAGATGTTGTACATAAAGGAAGGGTTGATCAATTTAGAAAAATACTTGAATATTTAAATAGAATAAAGGAAATTACTAGATTTATGGCAGTTCCAGGAAACCATGACGCTAAAAATTCAGGACTCGTGTTTTTTGAGAAACTTATAGGTCCTAGGCGTTCAAGGCTAATTTTGCAAGAAAAAGACGCCATTATAGTAGGTGTTTGTTCTGCTAGAGATGATCTCGCATATGGAGAAATCGGTGACGAGC
>JBHLQA010000195.1:0-6578 GCA_048885285.1 Candidatus Odinarchaeota archaeon | reverse complement strand
CAAATTAGCTTAGATGGAACCGAAAAAACTCATGATTTAATTAGAGGTAAAGGTACGTTTAAAAAAGCATTGGAAGGATTAGACAATTGTTATAAGTATAAAATTTGTACAACTGTGATGTTTACACTAAGCAAATTAAATACTAATGAGATAGAGGAGGTTATTCAACAATGTATTGAACATAATGTTAAACGTTTTTCAATGGGAAGACTTGTGCCAACCGGTAATGGAGCAGATTTAGATAATCAAGTCCTTACATCGGAAGAATTAAAGAAATTCTTTAAAAAACTCAAAAAAATAATAAAAAAATACAGGAATTCAATTTATTTTGCTATCCACGATCCACTTTGGATGAGTTATTTAGGTATAAAGAATACCCATGGATGTAGTGCAGGAATTAGTGGTATTTGTATCCTTGAAAATGGAGATATTATGCCTTGTCGAAGGTTAAATTTAGTAATTGGAAACATTAGAGATAATTCAATTACTGAGATATGGAATAATTCTTCTATGATTCATTTTCGATATCGAGATAATTACGAGGGCAAGTGTAAAACCTGTAAACGTTTAAGAAATTGTGGAGGATATAGAGCAATAGCAAGAGCTATAAATAATTCGGAGTATGCTACAGATCCTCAGTGTTTTTATAAATAAATAAAATTAATGATATTATATTAACAAATGCAACAAAATCATTTATAATCTTATAGTTATGTATTAAATCATATAATTTCATACCTCTTTTTATTAAAATTAGAGTAACTATCAAAACAATCTTTTTATCTATTTTTTCATTACTTTATTTTATGTCAGAATTAGAACCTGTCAAATGGGATGATTACGAAATTGGGCAGTCAGCATCATTTACTAAAACGATAACAGAAGAAGATGTCATGAAATTTGCTGAAGTAACTGGAGATTACAATCCAATTCATGTAAATCCCCAATATGCTGCGACTCAAATGTTTGGAAAACAAGTGGCACATGGAGCTTTGAGTTCTGGTTTAATATCGGCCGTTTTAGGCACAAAGTTATTTGGACCAGGTATATTATATGGAGGACAGACAGTAAGGTTTGAAAAACCAGTATTTTTTGGTGATACTCTAACTGCCATTGCCACAGTAAAGGAAAAGTATACTAAAAAAGAAGGTAAATTAAAATTCATTGATTGTGATACTATTGTAAAAAATCAGAATGGTGAGGTAGTTACATCTGGAGAAGGTACTATTTTAGTTTTAAAATGATTTTTTTCTTACTTTTAATATATTCCTATTAGAATCGATAATATCCTATATACTTCTAAGAATCTTTTCTACTTGAAAAAGATCTTTCAAACTCACACTTATATCATTTCTTTAATTTATCTAGATGAAATTATATGTTTATTTTGGATAAAAATTATAAGAATTAATTTTTAGCGTGTTATCCTATAATCAAGTAAAAGGATAAAATTTTTTATCTAACCTTGATGTTTAAAATAGGATTAAAATATTTTTAAAATTGTTCTAAATCATTAAATTTGAAGAGAACAGATATTTAACTGAATAGATAAATTTTAGGAGAATAATTGAATAATGTGGCTCAATATTGGTGAAGCAGTCAATGTTAATGCGAAAAAATATCCAGATAAGTTGGCTCTAAAAGACAAAAGAAGACAATTATCATTTATAGAGTTAAATGATAGAACGAACAAACTTGCTAATGGAATTCTTAAAAGCGGTATAAAAAAAGGAGATAAGTTAGCTATTTTATCAAATAATTGCATTGAATTTATGGAACTTTTCGTTGCTGCGGCTAAAGGAGGATTTATCATTGTCCCATTAAATTTTCGATTACATCCTGATGAAATAAATTTTGTAATTAGTAATTCAGATGCGAAATGGCTTTTTGTAGAATCACGTTTCTATGTCATTACAGAAAAAATTTGGGGAGGAGCTAAAAAATTAGGATTTAAAAAAATAGAGCGCGTTCTGATTGCCGATAATCCTAAAGAAGGTTGGAAATTCTATGAAGACCTTATTGAAAAGGGGGAAAATAAATATCCTTCTATAAAAGTTGATCCAAAAGATACATGGATAATTCTATATACATCTGGAACGACAGGTAAACCAAAGGGAGTTATTCGTTCTCATCGTTCTTTTATTGCTTTTTTTTTAATTAATGAAGTAGAATTTTCCTTTACACCTCAAGATTATGGAATGGTATTGATGCCACTATCACACATAAATTCTATTTTTCATTCTTTTGTATTTACCTACTTAGGAGCTCCAGTTTTCATACATATAGAATATAAATTTGACCCTGAAGAAGTATTAAAAATAATAAATCGGGAGAAAATAACATTCACTTCGATGATACCTACTCATTATAATATAATATTAAGTTTACCAGAAGAAACAATACAAAAATATGACCTTAACTGCATAAACTCGTTATTAACTTCATCCGCTCCTGCTACCAAGCAAATGAAATTAAGTATTATGAAACTTTTTAGTAAAGCACGGCTTTTTGAGGCATATGGTTCAACTGAAGCAGGGCTAGTAACAATACTAAGACCTGAGGACCAGATGAATAAATTAGGATCTATTGGTAAAGAGTGTATTGGAAGCGATAGTATAAAATTGTTAGATAAAGAAGGAAATCCTGTAGCAGTTGGAGAAATTGGTGAGTTATATTCCCGTAGTCCGCAATTGTTTGATGGGTATTACAAGTTACCTGAAAAAACTAAAGAATCATTCGATGGAAAACACTTTAGCGCAGGTGATATGGCGACGAAAGATAAAGACCGTTTTTATTATTTAGTGGATAGAAAAGCTAATATGATAATAAGTGGGGGAGAACATGTGTTTCCCTCAGAAGTTGAGAAAGTGATCCTATCGCATCCTTTAGTTAAAGAATGTGCTGTTGTTGGTTTGCAAGATTATAAGTGGGGTGAGTGTGTTACTGGTGTGTGTGTTTTAAACAAAAATGTTGACTTAGATACCTTTAATAAGGAAATACACCAATATTGTGAAGATAAATTAACTGGATTTAAGATTCCAAAAAAATTTATATGTGTTAGTGCTGAAGAAATGCCTAAAACCAGTTCTGGAAAGATTATTCATCGAAAATTAAGAGAAAACTTAAATAAGCAAATTAGTGATTCATAAAAAATTATCATATTAGCGATTAATAAATGTAATGAGCTATTAGAAAATGACTTTTAAAAAAGTATATATCCCTTATGGACAGTATTGGAGTACTCCTTTTTCAAGATGGCAAATGAGTTTCCAAAATCTCCATGCCATAAGATTTGTGGCAGATATTTCTAAAAAATTTTTAAATATTAGGGGACTTTCACCTAATATCTTTGATGAACTTATATTTGGCATTACAATTCCCCAACTTTATAGTTTTTATGGCGGACCTTGGTTAGCAAGTATGATTGGAATAGAACATGTCACTGGACCTATGATTAGTCAAGCATGTGCTACAGGAACACACGCAATTTCTATTGCTGCTCAAAATGTTGAGACGGGAATAAATAAAAATGTAATTGTAATAACCGCAGATCGATGTTCAAATGGACCTCACTTAGTCTATCCCAATCCTCAAGCTCCTGGAAGCACATTGGAAGCAGAAAATTGGGTTTGGGACAACTTTGGAAGGGATCCATATGCTAAAAACTCAATGATTCAAACAGCTGAAAATGTGGCTAAAGAAGCGAATATTACTAAAAAGGAACAAGACAAAATCACGTTTATGCGATATAATCAATACCAAAATTCTTTAAAGAATAATAGTGCATTCCAAAAGAGATATATGATAGAACCAATTGAAATTAAAGATAACAAAGGTCAGAAAGTAGTTTCAGTTGTAGAAGGAGACGAAGGAATTTATTCCACTACAATGGAAGGTTTATCGAAGCTTAAACCTGTTCTTTCAGGAGGTACAGTTACTTATGGAACTCAAACTCATCCAGCAGATGGTAATTGTGGAATAATTGTTACAACAAAAGAAAAGGCAAATCTATTAAGAAAACGAAAAGATATCGAGATAAAAATCATATCTTATGGAGAATATAAGACTAAAAAAGGGTATATGGCAATGGCTATAGTTCCAGCAGCAAATAAAGTTCTAAAAAGAGGGAATATTTCTATACATGATGTATCTGTAATTAAAACTCATAATCCTTTTGCAGTTAATGATATATATTTCTGTATGGAAATGGATCTTGATTGGAAGGATATGAATAACTATGGTAGTTCACTCATATATGGTCATCCTCAAGCACCCACAATGATGCGGATAATTATAGAATTGATTGAAGAATTGGTAGAAAAAGGAGGAGGATTCGGTCTTGCTGATGGCTGTGCGGCAGGAGATACAGGAGCTGCTCTCCTAATAGAAGTAAAAGTAGATTAATATATTATTTTATAACTTATTTTTCAAATTGAAAAGAAATTGATTAGAAGTAATGTTTAATGCTTAGAAAAAAAATACAAGCATCAAAAAAATTAACCCAAGTAATGTCTGATTATTATCATGAATTAGACCATGCTTCCAATAGTAGTGAAAAGAGAGTTGCGTGGTGTTCTAGTGTAGGTCCTGTTGAAATTCTAAGGAGTTTAGATTTTAAAGTCTTTTTTCCAGAAAACCATAGTGCTATGTTAGGTTCTTCCAGAATGGCTACAGATTTAATTCCATATGCTAATGCCATAGGATATTCTCCAGAAATATGTTCTTATCTTACTGCAGATATTGGGGCATACTTAAAAAAAGTGACTCCCCTAACGAAAGCTTATTCAGATATTAAGAGTATTCCAAAACCAGATGTACTCGTGTTTAATACTAATCAATGTAGAGAGGTTCAAGATTGGTTTGGTTGGTATGCTAATGAATTTAAAGTTCCTTTAGTTGGTATTTCTACTCCTAGGACTATAGGTGAAGTTACTAATGAACATATTATTTTTATATCGCAACAGATGGAAAATCTTATTGAATCATTAGGGAAAATTTCTAATATTACATTTGATTTAAAAAAACTTAAAGCTGTATTATCGCTTTCTCGAGAATGCTCTGAACTTTGGAAAAAAGTATTAGATACAGCAGCTATCATACCATCACCATTAACTTATTTTGATGGTAGTATTCATATGGGACCTGCCGTAGTTTTGAGAGGAACAATACAAGCAGTAGATTATTATAAAATTTTATTAGTAGAATTAAAAGAACGAATAAAAAATCACATTGGAGCAGTAGAGAATGAAAAATATAGACTTTACTGGGAAGGAATGCCTATTTGGGGACGGTTAAGACATTATTCTGAATTATTTGCATCTTTAAACGCATGCGTTGTAGCATCAACATATTGTAATAGTTGGATTTTTTCAGCATTCGATGAAAATGATCCCTTTAGAAGTATGGCAAAAGCATATATTGAACTTTTTATCGTTCGGTCAGATGAATATAAAGAAAAATATCTTAGGAAAATGGCTGAATTCTTTAATATTGATGGGATAATCTTTCATGATGCCAAAACTTGCCCACATAATACAAATAGTAGGTACGGTATGCCCCAAAGGCTCGAACAAGATATCGGAATCCCTAATTTGATTATAAATGGTGATTTAAATGATTTGAGATGTCTTTCTGATGAACAAACAAGAACAAGTATAGAAGCTTTTATTGAACAATTAGAACAGAGTTAAATGAGAATTAATCAATATTAATATTATAATAATTTTAAGTAATCAAAAATAAAATAATTTAAATAAAAGAGTGGTTAAAAATATGGTTGATAAGATAAACGCAATTGAGATAAAGAATTATATTGGGAAGGAGTTTCATACAAGATGGTATCAAGTTACTCAAGAAGCAATAAATATATTTGCAGATCTAACTCGTGATCATCAGTTTATTCATATCAATCCTGAATTAGCAAAAAATTCAATGTATGGGCAAACAGTTGCTCATGGTTTTTTTGTTTTATCTATGCTGGGTTTCTTTACATTACAAGATGGAAAACAAGATTCAATGCAATTTTATGTAAAAGATGCCAAATCAATAATTAATTATGGATTTGATAAAATAAGATTTATCTCCCCTGTTCCAGTTGGCTCATATATTCGAGATGTAACCCACATTTCTAAAGTTGAATTAGTTAAAAGAGGAATGAAATTTACTTCTCACCATGTAATTGAAATTAAAAATCAAACCAAGCCTGCGGTTATTGCAGATTGGATTAATTTACTTATTCTATAAATAAAATTCATAATGAAATTATATTACAATTATCAATATATTTCTATTATTGGGAATTGTATTTTACTCATTTGCTTTTAGATCATATTTTGTGATTGGATTTACTTTATTTTTATTGTCTTCACTTATTAAAAATATTTACAAAACCAATTCTTTCTTAAAATAAGATACTTAAGAGCTTGGACTTTAATGAATTAAGTTAACTCATGATAAAAATAAAGAGTCTTTAAATAGATTAAAAAGAAAATCGATTTGCTTCTGCTTTTACAAAGTTGTAAGCTTTCCCTCATGTATATCAATTGATAATATATTTAAAGTATAAAGAATTTTTACAA
>JBHLQA010000194.1:0-6611 GCA_048885285.1 Candidatus Odinarchaeota archaeon | reverse complement strand
CAAGTAATTCAAAAAAAAAATTAAATCTATACGAATATACAACTCACTTATTCAATGTTCATTATTAGTTTTTTTTAGACTTTTTATCCTGTTCTCTTTAGACTCAATCCACTCAAGGATTTCCTTTTCAAATTGAGGAAAGTCTTTATCAAGTTCACGCAATCCTTCCAAGAGTAGCCTATAGTTAATATCTCCATATTGATGAACAATAATATTACGCATTTTTATTAATGAAATTGTTTTTTCAGTTGTTTTTGGTTGGATAACACCTATTTTTCCAAGTTTCTTCATACAATCAGTATAACTTTCTGGTGGGTCTTCACTAGAATTAGATATTATGTGTGTACAGATATCAAGAAATAATTGACTTAAAACTTCAAATATCCTTTCAGAGATTAATTGTAAATCTAGATTATTTTCTAAGTTTTCATGTGATTCTGCAATTATTGTTTTTAATTTATTCAAATATTTTTTACTAGTTAGAAATTTTTCACGTATTCGGTCCAATTCCAAGGTTAATTGCCCTCTTCTTCTGATATAAAATATCGTGATTGCTTTAACATGTTTCTATACCAAATAATATGATCATAGTAGCGGGGTAGTAGTTCTTCAAGATATTTCGCTTTAACACCCTCCAATCTCTCATATAACAAAATTCCATCTCTCACAACATTAAATTGAACGTGTAAGGGTAATATTTCTAAAACTGATACTTCTATTTCTTGAAAATTGGTTAATTCCTCAATTTTTATACTCAAAGTTGTTAAAAAAAATAATTGAGCTTTAGAATCAACCTCTAAAAAATCCTTGTATGAAATAAAAATATCAATATCACTATTCCATATATTTCGATCCTTACTCCAGGAACCACCTAGAAATGCAATATCTATAGATTTTTTTTTAAAAAGATTTTCTAGTCGTTTTTTTAAGAAATTTGCCATTTCTTTTCCATTTGAAGGGAGTTTTACTTTAGTCAATTATCCGAAAAATTTTGTAATTATTTAAGATCTAATATTTATTATTTATCTATTATTTATTATCTTTTATTTTGAGAAAAGATAGAAATATACTTTTGAAAGTATTTTTCATACCTTTGATTTATTAACTCTTTTTTAATTTTTGCTTGGATAGTAAATCCTCTGAATTTACTAAATCGTTAAAATCAGTTCGTTCTTTAATTACATTGAGTACTAAATGAGTATTAGTTTTTACAATATATTCCAGGCTGTTTAAATTTTTCACAAAAGTATTCAAATCTTTACGAGTTTTAAATCTTGCTAAAAGTACTGCATCATATTCTCCAGTTATATCATACACGCCAAAAATGTGTGGATCTTGGGCTATACCACGCTCTATTTCAATCATCTTACCTTTAGAGATAGTTAATTCGATTAGAGCAATTATATCAAATCCCAATTTTTCATAATCAATATTTAAACTATAATTTTTTATGATTTTAGCGTCCTCTAATTCATTAATATGTTTATTAATAGTAGTGGGTGATTTTTTTAGTCTTTCCGCAATAGGACGTAGCTTTAATCGTGAATCTTCATTTAAAATACCCAGAATTTCTAGGTCCAATTTTTCAATTTTTATTTCTTCTTCTTCTTTTTTCATTTTTTATCTACCTATTAATAATATTGTACGTTCTTAAATATAAAGTATTTCATTTTGTCCAATAAATTTGGAGATGTATTGTAATATTTCCAATTTAATTATTTATTGTTATCAAAATTAGATCGTTTGTCCAGGTTTTGTTCTGATATGATTGTATATGTCCAAAAATATTGCCAAGTATTGAACAGAGGCAAAGTTTTTATAATAATTAGACAATATTTGATCATAATATAACTTTTAATTAAAAATATAACTAGAAAAAAAAATATAATTTAAGAAATATTATGACATCAACAAAAGTTAGTCTTGAAAGTGGTTTAATTAGTCCAGATTTGGAAACAATTAGTACTGCGAAAAAAATATTAGAACAAGAAAAGGTAAAATTTGTTCTATGTGCATTTACTGACGTTCGAGGAATATTTCAGAGTTTTACTACTCCTGTACACCATTTTTTGAAAGGAGATCAATACTTTGAAAGTGGAATTGGATTCGATGGTTCTAGCATAAGAGGCTTTAGAGAGCTTCATACAAGTGATATGATTTTTTATCCAGATCCTCAAGCACTTTATGTCCTCCCATGGACAGAAGGAATTCAAAAAACAGCGGTTATAATAGGTAGTATAAGAGAGCCTTTTGGAAGTATAGAAGCGGCAGATTGTGATCCTCGAGGCTATGTTGGTCAGCAAGCAGTAGATAAAGCTGCTAGTATGGGATATACTCCGTATTTTGGACCTGAGATTGAGTTTTTTGTGTTTAAATCGATTGATCCAAGTGTCTTACACTATGATCTTTTTGTTAGTCCTAAAGGCGGTGCTGGCGACAGTTGGGGACCCCCTCGGGTTGATCCAGTATCACCAGAAACAGATATTGGAGGATATATATTACGTCCTAAGGAAGCATATTTTAGAAATCCCCCAGAAGATACAACCTATGCTTATCGTAATGATCTCACCTATGCTCTTGAATCAATGGGTTATACAGTAGAAATGCATCACCATGAAGTATCAACAAAAGGTCAAGTTGAACTTAATTACCGTTATACCGATTTAATTGATACCGCGGACAAAGTCCAAATATACAAACTCGCAGCAAGAAACATTGCTGCTAAATACGGATGGATCGCAACATTTATGCCAAAACCTATTTATTTAGATAACGCAAGTGGAATGCATGTCCATAATTCAATATTTAAGGACGGTGAGAATGCTTTTTGGGATCCTAATGATGATTATGCCGAAATAAGTCAAATATGTCGGTATTATATTGGAGGCCTTTTAGAACATGCTGAAGCTTTAACAGCAATCTGTTGTCCAACTGTTAATTCGTATAAGCGATTAGTACCTGGTTTTGAAGCACCAATAAACATTATGTATAGTAGAAGAAATAGATCGGCATTAATCCGTATACCAATGTATCTAAAAGGTGAAAAATATAAAAATCGTCGAAGACTAGAATATCGAGGGGTAGATCCTTCAACAAATTCTTATTTTGCATTTGCAGCTATTGTTACTGCAGGATTGGATGGAATAAAGAAGAAAATCGATCCTGGTGATCCAGTAGATAGAGATGTTTATGAAATGTCAGAATCAGAGAAAAAAGCCGCAGGGGTAAAACAATTACCAACTACTTTAAAAGATGCGTTAGATGCATTAGAGAATGATTCAATATCTAAAGAAATTTTAGGTTCACATCTCTATGATGCTTTTGTAGAATACAAAACAAATGAATGGAATCAGTACTGTCTTTATGTAACTCCATGGGAGATTATGAAGTATCTAGACTACTAATTTTTTTTTTTCAAAAATTTTAAGAAGAAAAATCTAAGAAATAATAAAAAAAATTATTATAACCATAGATGTGTTGGTTGTTATATTATTATAATTTTTCAAAAAATAGTTTTGAGCAATAATACCAATATTAAATTAAGTTTTAGAATGGTAAATTATCGAAATATATCGTTATGAATCAATTGTAGGAGATATATTAATCAATAAGTGATTAATTAATTCTCCAACTCAGAAAATTTATCCAAGGATATAAATAAAGCAAAAAAAGAAAAAAGTGAAAAAAAAATGGTATATAGTAGAAGTTTTGAGAGAAGTATAATTAAACTTGGCAATTCTATGGCAATAACATTTCCTCAAGAATGGTTCCAAAACTCAGATTTACAGGAACATTCAAAAGTATTTGTTCTTCCCATTGATGATGATACCTTAATTATTCAAAAAAATAATTATTTAGATTCTGACTCAATTTTACACTTAGATTTAACTAAATGGCCTTCAGAACTATCAGAGCAATTAATTTTAACTGCTTTCAAACTGAATGTCGATAAATTATTTGTAAAGTATAATCTCAAGAAAAATAAACAAGATTATTTAGTTATGATTAATAAGCTTCAAAGAAAAATAATAGGTTTTGATTATAGTATATCAAGTGATAATAATGGTATAAATATTCGATTTTTATTAGATTCCACGAAGACAACTTTACCTGAAATTTTGATTGAATTGTATAGTACTCTAAAAGAATTTATTATAGGGGTGCTTGATAACTCAATGGTGATTGATCAAGGTATTTATCAAGAAAAATTTGACCGGAAATATCATTTAGGAATACGGTTATTACTTGGAACTCTTTTAAAATATCCCAAATTAGAAGGTTCTATTAATAGACCAATAATTCGTACACTTGGAGATAGAATTACATTGTTATATTCCAAAGAATTAATGAATTATGCTCTCAAACTAAAAAATGTACCAAAAGAGATTTTGGATAAATATTCACTAATTCTAATTGATTTCTCTGATTTAATCTTGAGTATCATTGAAAAATATAACAACAATATTAAAGAGGTACTTTTAATATCTTTTCAAAAAAAAATAGATAAATTAAAAAAATCACTTGATACCATTGATCTTGAAATAAAACAAGAGGAAAATATGATTAGAAATATTATATCAAGATTCTTCAGTATTTGTACAGATTTAATAGAAATATCAATTACAAGAATATTAGAAGCGAAATTGTAATAAAAAATGAATGAATTAGAAAATAATCAAAAAATAAATAATAGGATAACAATTGCATTGGATGAAGCCACAAAACAAATATTAGAAAAGCTAAATAATCACTCGGAGAGTTCTCGATCTGAAACAATAAGAAAAGCAATTAAATTTTATCATAAATTTAAGAAAGTTTTTGATACAAAAGAAAATGGGGTATCTGCTAAGGTGAACACTTACTTAGAATTATTATCTCACGGAGAACACATTATTTTAGATGTTGATCACTATTTAAGTTTTTTAAAGTTCATAGAGAACTCCCCTGAAAGAGAAAAATTTGATGATATAAACAAATTAATAGGAAGAGCTCATGCAGAAGATTTTTCTCAGGATCTTGATCTCACAACTGTACAGAAAGTGGTGGAACGTCTTGAAGCATGTAATTTCTTTAAAATTGTTAAAGATTCATCAAATAGATATACATTATTATTGGGGTCTGATATTCAAAAAAACTTCATTAAAACTTTTCTTGAGGAAGTGTTAAGAGGTATGGGGTTCAAGGTTCAAGTAAAAGAAGGCTTCTCAAAACTTAAAATTGGTTTGGATAATATGTCTTATTAAAATAAAATTAAAAAAAAGAATTAAAAACAAATTTGTATCTATAATATTTCTTCGCCTTTCTCTTTTGTCCTGATTCTTATTGCTTTTTCAATGGGAATTATAAATATTTTACCATCTCCAGGGTTGCCTGTTTGAGCATTTTCTATAATAGTATCAATAATTTCATCGATATTTATTTTATCGCTAACAACTATCTCCAATTTCAATTTATCAATCCATTCGACACAATATTCCCCAGTTCTCCCCACAAGTCTTATTCCTCTTTGACTGCCATGTCCTTTAACTTCATTTACGCTCATTCCTTTAATTCCTTTATCAAATAATCCAGATTTTACAGCCTCTAATTTTTCTGGTCGTATAAAACATTCAATTTTTTTCATTTTTATTTTATACCTCCCTTATGCTTTTTCTCCATGGATTGAAATATCTATTCCAACATACTCTTCTTCCTCAGATGCTCTTAAACCCATAAATTTATCAATCACTTTAGCTATTACCCAAGTTACTACAAAAGTATATACAATTGTCACTATAACTCCTACTGTTTGAGTCCATACCTGTCCAGGGTTGCCTGTAATTAATCCTGTAGCCCCTACACTAGCAAAAATTCCAGTAGCAATTGCTCCCCAGATACCACCCCATCCATGAACAGCCCAAGCATCTAAAGATTCATCAATTTTCGATTTTGAACGCCATGTAAGTGTACCATAACAGATTGCTGCAACAACAGCTCCAATTATCAAAGCAGCCCATGGTTGAACAAAACCAGCAGCAGGAGTAATTGCAACTAGTCCCGCTAAACCACCAGTTACTAATCCAAGAACACTAAATTTTCCCGTTTTATAGTATTCTATAATCATCCAAATTAAACCAGCAGTACTCGCCGCTATGTGAGTATTAACCATAGCTAATACCGCAGTACTGTTTGCAGCTAAAGCACTTCCACCGTTAAATCCAAACCATCCAATCCAAAGTAGTCCCATTCCAAGTAATACATAAGGAATATTTGAAGGCTCCATGGGTTCTTTCTGATATCCTTTCCTTGGACCAATAACCAAAGCGACTGCTAAAGAGGCAAATCCTACATTTATATGAACGACCGTGCCTCCAGCGAAATCTAGGGCTCCTAGAGCATTTAACCACCCACCATCACCCCAAACCCAATGAGCTATAGGAGAATATACTATTACGAGCCAGATTGAAATAAATATCATGAATGCCTTAAAATTTACTCTCTCTGCGAAAGGACTTGCTATAATCGCTACAGTAATTATTGCAAACATTAATTGAAAAACCATATATAATAGATGTGGTATTGCATCAGAATATACTGGATAGGCGTCCGTTCCTACTCCAAAAAGTCCAAGG
>JBHLQA010000193.1:0-6619 GCA_048885285.1 Candidatus Odinarchaeota archaeon | reverse complement strand
GGAAATCTATGGTATTTATCAATAGACATTCCATATTCACAGGGCACTCAGTTATCATAGGAGCTGTTTTTAATTCTCCGTAAAAATTATCAAAGAGGGAACTTTTATCAATATCCCGTCCAGATTTATTTCCACAAATATTTGTCTTTTCCACAAGATCCTCCGAAGGAATATTTACACTAAACGTCATATTCTCATGAATTCCAATCGTAGTATATCGTGTTTTTGATAAGCTGAAGAAAATATATTTTCCAAAATCAAATGGGCAACTATACCCTATCACCAAATAATTAGGGTTACCTTCAACATTTGCTCCAATTAAAATCACAGGTAAGGGACTTAATAGATTACCTTCAATAATTTGCTTTTTTTAGTTCTCATTATTCATTTTAATAGATAAAAAAAAATGGAGTGTTATTATTTTTTATAATTTTTTCCAATTTCATAAGCTGGGGCTAGTTTTTCACCAAGTTTCCAATACGACCTCTGTGAATAAGTATAAATTTTAAGTTTAGTAATATCTGGGCTCCCTTCTGTTAAGCAATTCTCATTGGCATATGTATTAACTACTTTCCCAATAAAAATGTCATGACCTTTTTTAATATCTATGATATCCCTTGTATTGATGGTTTTAATAACTTCACATTCTAAATTAAGTGGTGAATCACTTGCCATTGGTGCAGTTTTAAGATCCCCATAAAAAACATCAAATACACTTGATTTATCTATTTCTTTACCTGAAACAATACCACAATAGTCAATTTTTTCTGCCAAATCTTCTGAAGGAATATTAACGCTAAATGTTTTATTTTCTTTAATACCAATATTAGTATAATGGCTTTCATAAGAAGAGATTGAAATTAATGGCGGTTGAATTTCAACGGCTCCAACTAATCCTATGGTTTCAAAGTTCGGTTTTCCATTGACATTTGCTCCTACAAGTGCAAGTGGCATAGGAAATAAATAAGCTCCTGGTTTAATTTTGTTTTTACTCATAATATAGCACTATTTAGAATTATATTAAAAATAAGCTTTGATAAAATTAAAAGATTGAATTTTTGAATTTGGAATAAATTTTGAGTGGATATTAAATTTTTTTATAGCTATCTCCAAAATTATCCAGAATTTCATGTATTTTAGATAAAATTAACACTTTGATAGTGGACTTTAAAAGTATTATTAAAAAATAAATAACATACAAAAATATTATTTTTATCCTAAGATTATAAATATTGAATATTGATTAATTACCAATTATTGGGTAAAGACTTAATATGACTGAAACTAATGAATTAGCGCTTAATGGGGAGACAAAACAAATTCTTTTTCAATCTATGGAACTAATTATGAATAACATTAAGGCTAATATTGACCATTTAGACAAGAATTTTAAATATACTAAGAAGTTTATTAATTTAGTTCATGATGGGCTAGTAAATAAGCGTAGATTCTTCTTATTAGCCTCTGGAAGAAGTGCTTTCATATTACAATGTTTTGCGACACGATTGGTACACTTAGGGGCCGAAGTGCATATAGTCACCAACTTAGCAAGCATGCCAGCATTACGAAAAAAAGATATTTTAATAGTCCTTTCTGGTTCTGGTACTACTAGCATTGTTGTCAGTTTGTTAAATAATTATGTGAATACAATAAAGCCATATGGGATTGTTACAATTACAAGCCATCCAGAGACCGTAATAGGAAGAATTGGTGATATCACGATAAAACTTAAAGGTAGAACAAAACGGGATAAGGCAGTGGGAGATACAGCAGTTTTAGCACCCGAAGGTACGATGTTTGAAATCGCTGCTTTTTGTTATTTGGATGCCATTATAGCAGAATTAGCGATTAAAATGGGTAAAACTGATAAAGATTTACTTGAGCAACATTCACAAGGTACTTAAAAATTATACTTTTCTTTTTCATTATTAAGTTTTTTTTAATAAACACTTTAATTATATTAAAAATGCGCCGATTTATAGTGTTTTTATTAGAATTATAATTCGATGAGTAAAAATCTCCAAATCGGCGCACACTTTAAATTAATAGAGCCCCAATTGCCGCACAAAATTCAGAATTCTTTAAAAAAATCCCCTTTTTATTATTTACTATACATAGAAGGGAGAGAATTTTCTTTAAAATCTTATTTCCTTTTAAAAAACCTCCACAAAAAACAATATCAGTAACATTATTATTATTAGCCATAGTTTTAGCAATAGTTCCTAAATTTTCACCAATCATACAAATGATTGAATTAATAAAATCTCCTTGGTTTAAAGATTTAAGATCATAATTTTCATCAATTTTACCCAATGTGGCTGCAGTAAATTCCCTAAAGATTAAATCTATTCTCTTATCCTCTGAATGGTATATATCTGAAACCTTTAAATCAACATTATACCGATTTCCTTTTTTTGCAAGGTTTAATGCCTCTTGGAAATTATCAAAATTAAAAACAGTTTTTAATAATCCCATAAAAAATCCGCCGCCTAATGCAGAACCTCCTAAATGAAGAATATTTTCGTTTTTCAAAACAATTGAGGTTCCAGTTCCTATAGTCACTATTAATGAACGTGGTAATTCCTTCTTTTTTTCTAAATTATAAAGAAATTCGATGCCTTTCACACTTGCTTTAAATTCATTTATCAGATTTGATATAAAATTTTTTGAATATGCAGTATACAATTCAAAACTTTTTCCACCCGTAAAATTAATTACTTTTAATTGATCTTTTTTATTATTGAGAAATGTTTTAATCTTTGAAACACCAGTACAAGTAGGAAAAGAAGATAAATTTAATTCTTTATTCTCTAAATAAGCAACTTTCGAAAGAGTTTGTCCCATATCAATTCCAATTTTATCTGATAGAATTTCGATGGTATTATCATTTAAAACTATTTTAGACATTAATATAATCACTTAATTTAAAATTAAATTAACACCATTGTCAATAAACATCAAAATTATGTCTTTAATTAGCGGAAGAGTGGTGGTAAAAGTTGTAGATAATCCTTACCCATTATTACATTAGCACAAATAAACCCTGAATGGGTAGCAGCTTCAATTCCACCTTCATTAATGCGCTTACCATAAGTGTCCCCTGCAAAATATAATCCCTTGATAGTTGGACATTCAACATCCACCCACTCATCCTCTGGGTGCCTCCACAAAATACATGTATCTCCTGCAGTGAATAACATGAATTCCACAGCATCTCTCCAGCCTTGGAATGCGGTATCTAAAAATTTCAACATCCTGTCTATCACTATATTCATTTTATTCTTATCATGTACTTCACTATTTAAAATACTGCTAGCCATACCCATTAGATGTTTCCCTTCAGGAGCGGTTGTAGGTGCAATTGTAGATAAACTTATTATATCGAGAGGAACATTCCCTCTGAACAATCCTTCATTCTCTGGGATCAACATAGATGTATGGTAAAAAGATCTAGGGTCAACCTCCAGTTCACAAAAAGTACTCAATGGTTTTGTTAAACCTATGTTCGCTGCAACCATAGCAGTATGAATTACATTTTTAGTTAATTTAACAAAATTATCGGGTAATAAGTTCTCAGGTATTAACTTTAGCAATACTCGTGGCGGAGTAGTACAAACTACCAATGGAACCTTTATTTCTACAATATGATCATCAATCTTAGCTTTTACACCTATAGCCCTTCCATTTTCTACAATAATTTCACTGACTTGAGCATTAGTAATTATATCACCTTGATTATCTTTAACAACACTAGAAAAACCTTCAACAATAAAACGATGCCCAGGTGCACCTGCAAACGCCCAAGAACCATCAGTTATATGTACTCCCATTTTTTGAACCTGTAGAAATACTTTTAAATTCTCTCCGGCAGAGTTCAGAGCGGGATCGTTGATAATTGTCTGGAAGGTTCCCATTGCATAATGGAATTCTTGAGCGAGTTCATTATTAGTTATATTGTTTATCCAATCCTTCAATGTTACATGGTCTAATTTTTCAGCATCCTCTATTGATTGAATTTGAAGCTTTTTTTTATGAACTTTAACCATTTCAGAGTAATCTTCATTACTCATCCAACCCAACTTGGATCTTCTGCCTATTATGTGAGGTTTCCAATTATGATCATACCATACGAAACCTACATTAGGATAGAAAATCGAAGCTTTGTTAAATAGGGCTAAGGCGTGACTGACTCTTCCTCGATTGGTATACCAAGCACCTCTACCACCTGCTTCAAACACATAACCATTAAGCATTTTATTTTTTATGAGTGTGTTGAGATCAGGTTCTGTCCTATCGACTACCCAAGAGTGAGCGGATTGCATTAAGGTTTTACGAAATTCATCTGCATCCTTAATACTTTCTCCTCGGAATGATGTAGCACGTCCGCCTATCTGTGATGATTGTTCAAGGATGAGAACCTTTTTATTTTCCATTTTTGATAAAATTGCTCCAACAACTGATCCAGCTATACCACATCCTATGATTACAACATCGTAATCATTTGATATTTTTTTAGCCATTTTAAATCCTCTTTTTTGATAATTAATTTTACTTTATTATAATTGCCTTTAATTTCTGGAAGACTATGATATGTTAAAAAGTAAGATAAGGATAATTCATTATTATGTAAATATAAAGTTTTTGAAAGAGTGTTACTCATCTCAATTCCAATTTTATCTCATTTAATTTCGATAATATAATCGTTTAAATTTATTTTTACCATAATTCTTATCACTTAACTTAAAATTCAATCCTTTCATTATTTGATATTATTATTTTAATAAATGAATTTTGCCTAACACTTTCATGTTTACTCAATTAAAATCAAAGAAAACTGAAGTTGCCATTAGTAAAGGTACTACTCCCAAAGAATCTTTACTAAAAGGAATTAATTATTTTGGAGGAATTTCTAATTTTGTTAGTGAGGGTGATCATGTTTTTATTAAATTTAATTTATGTTTACCTGGAGGTTTTTCTACAAATATAAATTTTGATATTCTTCAAGCCCTTATTGTTTTATGTAAAGAGGCAGGTGCTAAGAGAGTTTCTCTAGGCAGTTATCCTCCTAAAGGGATTTCTATTAATATGATTTCAAATATATTAAATCTAGAAGAATATTTTCAGACACTTGAAGCAGAATTGGCATTTTTAGATAATAGCGATATTTTTAAAACTAAAAAAATAAAGCAAGATCAATTAAAAAAGATTAAATACAATTCACACACTAAGGTTGAAATAAAAGATAAGGAATTTCTTGTTCCAAATATTATTCTTAATTCAGATAAGTTTATATCTGTTAACCAAGTTAATGTAAATCCTTTATTCCAACTTAACTCATCAGTTTTAAATCAATATTCCATTATCCCAGCATTTTATCAAGAAATTGGAAAAAGAAATCAAGATAATACTGAATATCTTTCTAGAGATCAGTATAAAAAAGAGTTAGTTTCAAAAATTTTTGATGTTTTTACAATAAAACAACCCAATCTGGTAATCAATGATTTATTTTATATATTAGAAGGAGCTGGACCTTATGTTTATAAAGATTCTAGACTAAAAAAAACCGGTTTAATCTTACTTGGAGGAAATGCAATTTCTGTTGATCTTATTACTTTAGATGCGTTAAATATTAATATCAATACAAGCGAATTAATCCGAGAGGCACAAAATAAAAATATGGTTATTCCAAAAATTTCAGATATAAAAATATTAGGAGAAAAAATTGAAGATATTAGAACTAATATAAAATTATGTGCTTCAAAACTTGAAGATCTTAGAATAAGAAACGTATCAATTAATTCTGGTAATTATTGCTCGGGTTGTTTTAGGAACGCTTACCATTTATTAAACTTTATGAAAACATATATGGATAAAGATTTAAAATATAACAATATAAATTCTTTAGTAATTGGCGAAAATCCCACCGAGCCAGAGAAAAGGGGAAATATTATTTTATTTGGAGATTGTGCTATTAATAGTACTATGGATTATAATTTTAGAAAAATAAATACTAAAAGTAAGAAAGATCTAACATACAAGACTAAAATCAAAAATAAAAAAAAATCCAAATCTAATAAGAATTTAAAAGTTAAGGAAAAATCAAACAAGAATATTTTGAATTTATATGGATGCCCCCCTGATTTCTTCGACTGTTTAGAATCAATAAAAACATACTATAAGAAAAAAAATCTTCCCAATTTGAACTTTTTTTTAAATATGAATAAACTTTGGAGATCAAGGGAATCAATTGACAAATTAAATATCTGGGAGGCGCTTTAACTAATTGATAAATGAGAAATTTAGAAAAAACTGGTTAAAAATACTGGATTTTAATGCAAACAGAGAAATCATTAAAGATCCTGAAAAATCGCAAAAATATGTAAGAATTCCATTAAGTCCAATTACTTTAAATGCTAATATTTTATATAATTTTTTTGAACTTCTTTATCCAAAATTCATAAATGATCAACAGAATATACTCGACATTATAATATCTGAAAAAGAAAAAAAAAACCCTGTATTAGGTTTATATTTATATAAAACTAAGAAAGCAGGAATCCATCAGGCTCTCGAACAATTACCTAGTGATTTAATTAAAATAAAGAGTTTAGAAATTAAA
>JBHLQA010000192.1:0-6622 GCA_048885285.1 Candidatus Odinarchaeota archaeon | reverse complement strand
GGATTGTCAAAGCTTCCCGTTACGGTGCCTGATAAATCCCCGCTACCAACAACGCCGCTGTAATACGGGAGTGACAGGTCAGATACTGCATTTGTAGCAAGCATTACGTTGAGATTGAGCATGTCCTGGGCAATGTCAACGGTGCCGTTTGCGTTGAGCGTTGATTCATCTGTTTGTATTTGCATGCTTGTGAAAGAAATGACATCGTTCCTCAGGGCATAGTTTCCTTTTATATCCTTTATCCTGCTTCTTAATGTTACTTCTGTTATTTTTGCAACTTGAGTAATTTCTACTTGTTTTTTTTTAAAATTAGTATTTTTAGCAACCATATATAACACAGCAGCCGCTAACCCTTTGGGATCCTTTCCAATAACAGGTAAACCTTTTTTAGAACTTTCTTGAAGCAAATATAGCGCTTTAATTTTAATTTCTTCTGGTAATCTTAGTTTATTACCAAAAAGAAAAACAAGCTTATCAGCGGAAATTGGATGGTATTCTAAATTTAAAATCGGAAGTATCTGCCTAACAATCATCCCTAAAGACCTAAATAATGTACGATCAGGGACCATAGAGACATCAGCTACATCATCGAGTAATTTTGGGAATTCATGAATTCTTATAGCAGCATATAATGAAGCGGCAATAAATCCTTCAATTGACCTCCCCATCGTTAATTTTTGCTTAGCTACTTCACAATATATTCTCCAAGCTGTTTCAGTAATGTAAATAGGAATATTAAGTTTTGACGCATACAATTTTAATTTTGGTTGTGCTTCCCAAAAATTCCTTTCTAAAGAATTTATAAGAGATCTTTGAATTTTTGAAAGCCTTGAAAACAATAAATTACTCTTCGCATTTAGAAGATTTCCATGAGAATCAATTCTAGAACTTGGAAGTATTGTTCTTGGACCAAATTCTCTCCATGAAGGTTCAGTTTGTCTTCTTTTGTTAACTTCTTCATTAGTATATGCTCTTTTTTCATTTTCTACTAAAACTTGACCTAAGATGGTTCCACAATTTGTACAAACCTTAATCCCTCCTTTATATTCAACACATGGATTATCACAACAATGATCTACTTCTGGACAGATGTTGATCGGTTCACACCTATATACATGCTTATAAATTATAAGTTCCCCTTAATTATTGATTTTAAAAACTCTATAATTAAGAAAAGAATCAGTGAATTTCTTTTCCAGTAGTTGGATACAAATACAAAAAGAAAAATGTATGCCTTATATATAATAAGAAATAAACTGATTTTTTAGAGATTTTATGCTAAAATTATTCAATGATCTATATAATAATTTCATATTAAATAGCAAAAGATTTTGATAAAATAAATTATAACATATATAAATAATAAAGTAATGACAATTTACGACCTTTCAGTAAAATAGAACTCCAATAGAGCCACTACCACAAAAATAATAGAGATTAGAATATAGTATTTCCTTTTGATGATTCATTATTATTTATTTAATTTATAAGATTGATTGTAGAAACCGTATTATCCAAAAAAAATTAATTTTTATCTATATCTCTAATAATTTTCTTAGGTTCCTCCACTGAAAATATTTCTGAAAGCTCTATATTGTAATCAAAATCATAATAATCTCTTATATTATAATGTTGATCAATAAATATAATATAAGAATGCTCACAAGTGAAATTTTCTTCAATATTTAACGTACAAAGCCCACTTGCTTTAAATTTAATCTGCTCCTCATCAATAGATAGCATACGGTTTTTTGAACAAATAGGACATCTTATATTTATAACAACCATAATAACGTGGATTTTGTCAATTAAAAACTAGACAATATATTGTATTAAAATGAATCACAAATAAAGTTTTCTATATTCAAAATAAGAAGTCTTAAGCTTATTTTGAATATTTTATTTCTACAAATCTTTTAATCCAAACCTATATTTATCTGGATATAAACGGTAATACCCCACTGAATCTTTCCACTTTGAAAATTTTATAGGAATATCAAAATATTCATTAACGATTTCCATCAGAAAGTCTAAATATTGCGGTGTTATTTTAGTACCGCGTATAAAAGAGATATGATCAACAATACTTTCTATGTAGATATTTTGGTTCATTTCTTGATTTTCTATAAATTCACATATAATTCTCGCTAAATCACGAGCATTTTTTATATGATTTCTTAATTGTGTTATGCCCACCGAAGCATCTGGAGCATCGATGAATGTATTTATTATTCTCTTTTCTATTTTTAACTTTTTTATATCAATAAAATCATAAGGGTTTTTTAAAACAGTAGATGTATCCAAGACTATATATCTTTTATATTTGGATTTAAATTTTTTATATTCATCTTTAGGGATAAGTTCCATTTCAAACTCAAAAAGCCTTTTAGTGATCTCTTTAAAAAAAGGGATAATATTATCATAATAAATATTTTTTTCTCGAATGATAAGAATTGGCTTTTTAGAGATAATTGCTTTAATAATAATAGTGATTATGTTTGCAGTTAGATTCATTTTGACTATGTCAAAGTCATAAGAGGGTGCTAATTCGTCTACAACTTTTTCTGGTTCTTCCTCGGGTATTATTTCTGGAAGTTCAATATCATAGTCAAAATTAAAGTAATCCCTAATATTGAATTGTCGATCTAAATAGGCAATATAAGAATGTTCACATGTGAAGTTTTCATCAATATTCAGAGAAAAAAGACCACTATCTTTAAATTGAATTTGGTCTTTATTAATAGTTAAAAAACGGTTTTTTGAACATTTAGGACAAATAATGTTTAATTTAACCATTATAGAGAGGAGTTTTTACATTAAGCAATTATTTTTATAGAGTATTTGGATAAAAAAGTAAATAAAGATTTCGGTATTTCTTAAATAATGTTTCAATCATGATTCTAAATAAGTTTTTTATAAATATACTTCTTACATATAAATTATATTATTCAATTAGAAAAAATTATTGATTAAAATGTTTAAATTTAAGATCAACAAGTCAATGATTCATGGTTCTGTAGAACCGGGATTTGAAGAAGTGAAAGAAGAATTTATTAATAATTTTGAAAAGGGAGAAGAAGTTGGAGCTGCTTTTACGGCATATTATAAAGGTAAAAAAGTTGTGGATTTATGGGGAGGATACCGTGATGCAAAAACCAAAGATCCATGGAAGGAAGACACATTAGTTCTTGTTTTTTCTACAACAAAAGGTATTTCTGGATTAGCTTGTGCTCTAGCACATTCGAAGGGTTATTTTGAATATGATGAAAAGGTATCAAAATATTGGCCTAAATTTGCCCAGAATGACAAGGATAATATAACAGTGAGACAGTTATTATCACACAAGGCAGGATTGTGCGCAATAGATGAACCATTAGATATAAATAAACTCGGAGATCCTGATAAAATGAAAATTGCTATTGAAAAGCAAAAACCATTATGGGAGCCAGGAAAAATGCATGGATATCATGGAATAACACTTGGTTGGTATGAGAGTGAATTAATTAGAAAGACGGATCCTCAACATCGAACTATTGGTCAATTCTTCCGTGATGAAATTGCAAAACCATTAGGTTTGGAGATTTATATAGGTTTACCAGATGATGTACCCGATCATCGGATCGCAAATTTATATTCTCCATTTTATAAGTTTAGAATGATTTTTAATACAGATAAATATCCTAAACCTTTTGTAAAAGCATTTATGAAAAAAGGTACTATTACAAACAGGACTTTTTCCAATCCTAAAGTGCTACAAACAGCTAAAAATTATAACACACGGGAATTGCGTAAAATAGAATTGCCAGCTGCAAATGGGATAGTTCAAGTCAGAGAGGTGGCAAAATTATACAGCATTTTTGCATCTGGAGGTAAAGAATTAAATATTAAGACAGAAACAATGAATGCTTTAATGGAACCTGCTGCTGTTCCAGACTTAGGATCTCTTGATCAGGTCCTTCAGATTAACTTGCGTTACTCTTTAGGCTTCTTAAAACCGTCAGTAGACTTTCATTTTGGCACAGATGATAAAGCATTTGGTACATCTGGAACTGGTGGCTCATTTGGATGTGCTGATCCTGCCACTCAATCGAGTTATTGCTATGCTATGAACAATCTTGGTTTTTATATAATTGCAGATCCTCGTGAAAAAATATTAGCAGACACTTTTTTTAAGTGTATCAAAAATTTATAATTTCTATATATAATATCCTCTATATTCTTTTCAATGATTAGTATATTTAAAAAATAAATAAAAAAAAGCCTTTTATGAATAATAGTCTTGAAAATTCATTATTAGATCCCAATAAATTTCTTAGTATATAAATTATAGAGGAACTATTTTTCCATTTTTTATTATATATTTATCCTTTAGTATGTTTGGATTCTTCATAACTGTCTTCATCATTTGAGCATCAGTTTTTTTCTTTTTCTCAATAATTTTAAGTATTGGTGTTTCACCTATAGCCATTTGTGCTAATTCAGTAATATAATATGAATTAATATCCTTTTTAACTGCATATGTCGATAAATTTGAAAGACATCCTGTGCAAATATGCGCTATTATATCAGCATTTATATTTTCTGCTTCGGATATTCTCTCTTCTGCGATTTTAGTACCCATAGCTCTATTTGATATAGAAATAGGCAAACCACAACAATGAGAATTTTCTCGATTGTATTTCATTTCTACAACCTCTGCACCAAGAATTTCAAGAAATTCCCTTGGACCATCATATATTTTCTTGTCGTACATCCTCCACGTACAGGGATCTTGAAATGTAATTCTTTTATTTATCTTCTGTTTGATTTTGAATTCACCTTTATGATATTTTTCAATAAAATAATCAATAACAGTTTGAGCTTCTATGTTAAAATCTTCAATAATAGATGGATAAATATTTCTGATCATAGTATCACATCCTGGACAGAAGGTAATGAGTTTTTTTATTCCTAGTGTCTTGAGTTTTTCATAAAATTCTAACCCTTTTATTTTACCCTCTTTTTCACCAAAATAAGAATATGTATAAGCAGAACAACAATATTTCATTCCCCCCAACAAGGGGAAATCCTCAAACAATTTAGTGTTAGCTAACTCTTGATAAAAATAAGAAATACCACACCCCACATAGAACATTGTATCGCATTTTGGAGGATTTTCATATTTAATTATTTGTTGTTGTTTTTGCTCCTTATCAATCTCAAATCCAATTGCCATTAAGTTATTAGGCATTTCTTCACTAATAATTCCTATACATCTAACACCATTTTCACGATAGTTTTTCATTCGTATTTCTCTTCTTAGATCAATAGGATTTGATCCTGTAGGACAAATTATATTACAATAGCCACAAACTGTACATTCTTTAATTATTTTTTCTGATGTTCTCGTCTCAATCATTTTAATAACTTCTTCTTTAGCATCCTGTATAGGCATTTGAATTGTTGGACACTTTTCAAGACATATTCCACATCGTAAACAAGTATTTTCATTAAACATTATCATCAACTCTCAAGTTTAAAATTATACATTCCCTATTATTCCATCCCATGCTTTTCGTTCTTCTTCGAACATTGCATGAGCGACTTTACTTTCTTTTCCAAATAATAGTGTAACCCTGTTTTCCTTATCATAAGCCGGCCATTTTGGAATTCCATCATGGGTTGGATTTCCAGTACGAGCAAATGAAAGCCAAGCATCCATCATATTTTCAGTTAAATTTCCTATATCACTGACATCACCCAATAATAATAACAAACCAGGTTGATCAAGAGTATGAAATACAAATGGGAGTTCAAGAGCATGACAAGCACCAAACCTCCCATTAAATCCGTTCGATTCCCATGTAAAAATGTAATTATAAGAATTTCGTTGAAATTTGGATTGTGCTTCAAGAAATTGAAGTGTTGCGATTCGAAACATTAAATCAGTAGCAATAGAATCCAGTAATTCTTTAGGATTATTTAAAAAGATTTCTGGTTGAGCCTCTTTGTATATGTCCATAATATTTTTAGCCTTCTCAGAGTTTATTCCATATGTGCTTAAATAAGTAATTATTGCCTTTTCATCCTTTATTTCACGTGTAATTGGACTCAAAGCAGTAAAAAGTTTAGCTTCATGTAGATTTGTCCCCATCATTAAATCGATATTTTTTAACTTTCCTTCCTTGAATAAAGTCAAAGGATGTGCGAGAATTATATCACCATCTATTTGAGGTCGAAAAAGTAAACCTCCTTTTTTTGTGAGTTCATTTTGTACTCTCATTATTTCTTCTGTAGGTATTTTCTGTAAAGCATCAAAATCCCCTTCTTTAATCCCAAGAACCTTTAAAAAATCTTTAGAAATTTGATCTGATACTATAGGATTGATTGTTGGCATACTTTGTGCGATAATTCGACGATAAAGCCCATCTGCACTGGGCATTGCTGCAATAGTGATAACTGAATAGGCACCAGCAGATTCTCCAAAAATCGTAATATTATTTGGATCACCTCCAAATTTATCAATATTATCATGAACCCATTTTAATGCTAAAACCTGATCTAATTGTCCTACATTTGCGGTTTCTCCAGGAACGTAGAGATATCCAAAAGCGCCTAATCTGTAATTTATTGTTATAATAAC
>JBHLQA010000191.1:0-6639 GCA_048885285.1 Candidatus Odinarchaeota archaeon | reverse complement strand
TGATAAATTATACATCAAAAGTGGAAAGGAAGTTAAAGATCCAACTGATTTACCAATAATTATATTTACAATTGAAGAAGCACCTAGTATCTTGCGACCAGAAATGATGAGATTCAGTAATGTGTTTAAAGATATTTCCCGCCAAGGAAGAAAGTTCAATTTAGCGCTTGAAGTTATCTCACAACAATATTCTCCTATAGACGATACAATATTATCAAATATGAATACTGTAATTAATTTACCATTGAGATCTGACAAAGAAAAACAGGTAGCCGCTCGTAGTATTGGTGGTGGAGTCCAACAAAGCGATCTAGAATCTCTTACTGGTACAGTTGGAATTGCTTTAATTTCAGGGATTTGGCTCACTAACTTTCAAAAACTTAAAATTCCTCTATATGATGATTATTTTATAAATACCTCAAAATCCTTTTATGAAGATTTTACTAGAAAAATGAAAGATTTAAATATAAGTCCTCCTCCTACAGGACTTCCTTGATTTTGATAATTAAATAGGGTGATTTTAATTTCATTCGATTTTGAATTAATATCATTGGAAGAGTCGATGAATAATCGTCCGGAAGGCTCTTTTGATCCCGACATTAAACAATTTAAGGAATTTATAAAGTCTAATAAGATTACTTGGACAGAAGAGGAAAAAAAAGAGTTAGAAGATCCCGATCCTACTAGTAGTGCTGAAGAAAAACTTAGAAATACAGGAGCCCATTTTAGCGAAATGCCTTATATAAAAATTAAAGAAAGTTTAACTGATTATGTAGATAAGGACTTTAAAATTATTGGGTTTGATGAGAGTTCAAATACAAAATCTGGGACTTATGCTATATTAGGATCATTTAAATTTGGAGAAGGTCAAATTACTCTCACAGATGGAAAGTATAATATTGAAAAAATTATGTATAAACCGATTTCTACTTATATTGAAGATAACGAACATAAGTTAATTATTTACCAAACTGTTATTGAAAATTTCGTGAAAACACTTAAAAAAATCTTCTATATTGGTGATTTGAAAAATTATATTGATGAGTTAGAAGAATGGTATGAAACTACTTTTAGTAATAAAATAAAGAGTGCTATAGATAATCATGCATTTTATTACCCGTCTATAGCGCATGTAGTTGATAGAATAAGAACCGCTGATGAGATTTTGAAATCACTTATAAGAATAAAAGAGGAAAGTAATTGGGGAAAATTTAAAAACGTTATATTCCTAGGTGATGGAATTCAAATGTTTCGACATCATATTTTTCCACCGCAAGCTTTTACTAAATTCTTTTTTAAATTTGTTGATTCTTATAATATAAATTATTATACAATTAGCAAAACTTGTAGACTAAGGGATGCTCAAGGTAATTTTATTTTACCAATTTGGTCAGAAATTATGAAAGAAGAAAGTTTCTTAGTAGAAATGCCAGACCTTTCAGCATATACTAAAAGCAAAGCATATATTGCTAGAATACAAAAAAATAGCGCAGCTTTAAGATTTGATATACCAGATTTCTTAGATACAAAAGATGCTAAATATATATTACAGAATTTAATGCCTTATTCTCCCAGAGGTTATCCTTTATGTTTAAAAGGAGCTCATGAAGCAAGTACATTATTAGTATCGGAATATAACAAATTAGATAGAAAATTTATGGAATTAAAATATGATGAAAGGACAAAAAAATATACCGAATCATGGAGAAAAAAAGTATTAAATGAATAGAGACGTGATAAAAAAATGGTTAGAATAATACATATGGCAGATACTCATTTAGGGTATAGAGCAAGAAGAGGTACAATCAATAAATGGGCCATTGATAATTATACTAAACCTTATGAACAAGAACTTTATGATACATTTTTAAAAGTAATCACTAATATTTCTAAAGTAGATAACCTTGATTTTTTAATTCATTGTGGAGATATGTTTCATCAACCTAGTATCTATAGCTCATATCCCCCTCCAGAACCTGCGAGAAGGATATTAAAAAAGGGTTTGGAGCTTTTTTTTATCAATACTAAAAATAAAGTACCTTTAATATATATAGAAGGTAACCATGGTATATTTAGAGCTTATGATTATACCCCATTTGAATCGCATATTAATAAAGACCAATATCCAAACTTATATTACTTTAAAGTAAGAGATCTGATAGAAGCAATTAAATCAAATAAATCGCTAAGTTTAGAATTTCCTGATAAGAAAGTAAGATTTTATTTGTTTCCATTTTTTGAATTTAAAAGCCACGAAACCTATAAAGAAGCTTATAATAATTGGATAACAAAACAATGCCCTCCTAAAAATGATTCTTTTATTAACATTGCTGTTGCTCATGGGTCATTAACCATGAAATATAACGAAGGTGAGACAGTTCAGAAAAAAATAAAACAAGACGATTTTCAATATGATTATATTGCATTAGGACACGAACATGGATATAGTAAAGTAACTAGGAATAGATATTACTCGGGTGGTTTATTACCATTAAACTTCAAGGAGAGATATGAAAATCAGAGTTATCTGATTATTGATATTGATAATAACACTAAAGATTTATCTATCAGACCTGTTTTCACAGATAAAGATTTAAAAAGAGTATTTGAAGTCGTGAAAATTATAGTTTCTCCACAAGATTCTTCAGAACAATTGAAAGATAAAGTTATGAAAGAAATAGAAAAATACGGATTAAATACAGCTTTTAATTACCTTACTGCTGCAAGACTAAAATTTATATTCGAAGGAGAAATTACAGTTGAAAAAAATTGGCAAATAAATGAATTAATGGCAAAGTTCAGAAGAGAGTTATTTTCTCTTACTGAAGAATATAATGTCTTACAGTTAGTATGGAAAATTTCAGATACGTCAGCTTATGTTGAAGATGATATCAGCCCTGCTAGAATTCGAGATTATATCCTTGAAAAACCAGATGAGGAATTTAAAAAATTTGTTAATGAAAAACTAAGTGAAGATAAATCTGAATATAATATTGAAAAATTAACTGAATTTGGAATGAATGCTATAAAAAGAGCCCTAAGAATAATGGAGAAAGAAAAAGAGGTATAGAAGATCGATGTTAATCACTAAATTAAATTTTAAGAACTTTATGGGTTATAAACAATTGATTTTACCAAAAGAGAATGACGAACTACCAAATGGATTGATTCTAATTAGTGGAAAAAATTCATATGGAAAATCAACTATCTTAGAGGGAATTCTTTTTGCCTTTTTTGGACCTAGGATCTTTAAAGGTAGAAACGCTGAATCGTTTATATGTTATGGAACGCAAAAATCAAAAATCTATGTTTATTTCACGCTTCATAAGAGAAAATATTATATTTATCGAAAATGGGGTAGAACAGGTAGTGTCACTACAAAATTATTTGAAATGTCTGAGAATAAGGAAATTTACCAAGAAGTAAAAAGTTTTAATGCTGAAAAATTTTTTGAGCTATCTTCAGAGCAAGCAATGAGTACAGTTTTCGTCCGTCAAGGTGAAGTAGAAGAATTAGCTAATAAAAAAGGAGCAGAATTAAGAGAAATGTTAATTGATTTATTTCGATTAAATATAATTGATGATGCTCTTTCGTTTTTGGATAATGAAGCTAAAGGAAAAAAAAATGAAAAAGAAAATCTTGAGAAATTAAGAGTTCCTATTGAAAGGATAAATGAAGATATAACCAATATTAAAGCAGAAAATAACCAATTAAGAAAAAAAATTGGAGAAGAAGAAAATGCTATAGAGAAATATAAGGAAAAAATTAAAATTCTCCCATCAGATGAACTAATCTCTAGGTTAGAGAACATATATAATAAACAGAAAAGTACATTAGATAAATTTTTATCATATGAAAATGATTTTAAGGAAAAAATAAAAAAAACAGATTTACGGTTAGAGGATCTAGATTCTCAAAACACTGTTAATGAGAAGAATGAATCTCTCAACAAAAATAAATTAAAAATACAAAGAGAAAAAGATGAACTCGATAAGAAGAAAGAAGCTACTGTTAAAGGATTAGGAAAAACAAGGGGAAGAATAGAAGATATAAAAAAATCTATTGATAAAATGGAAAAAAGTCTAAAATTTACGAAAATAAAGGAAGGAAAGGAAATAGCAAAATGTCCTACTTGCCAAAATGAATTAACAAAGGAACATTATAACGAAATTATTCATAATTTTACTGAAGATATTGAGAAAAATCAAAAAAAAGCTGACTCTATTTCAAATTTATTAAACCAATTTGATGAAGAGATCGCATCATTTCAGACTAAGTTGGATAAAGCGAAAGAAAAGATTATGATTTATAAAGGTCTTAAAGAAGATTTTAATAATTATAAAAAGTATGAATCAGAATTAAGAGAAATTAATAATGGATTAGAGAATATTCTTTCAAAAAATAGAACTAAACTCAAAGATTCAAGTATAGAAGGTATAAGAAAAATAGCAATTGAAAAGGAAAAAATTTCTGTGGAATTAAAAGCACTAGTGAACAGTTTAAATGAGAGGAACGCTAAATTTCAAGCTAATCAAGAAAGAATTGGAAAACTTCAAAATGAGATTAAAAAGATGAACGAATTGGCTGAAAAAGTTGGAGAATATGAAGTTGATATAGATCATATAAGCAAAGCAAAAGAATTTGTTCGTAGATTTGTAACTGAATATATGGTTGTTAAACGTTTAGTAAAAAACATTGCGTTAACTACTGATAAGTATATCAAAGATTTTACTTCTGGGCAGTATAGTGATTTATTGCTTGATTTGAGTGGTACAAGAAAAACAGGGCTATCTCTTAAAATTAGAGATAATTATAATGGGGAATATGAATCCACAGAGGTTCTTTCAGGAGGAGATCGTACTGCTTTAGGAATTGCATTACGTCTCGCAATATCAGAATTAATGAGTACTGTTCGTCCTACTAAAGATTCTCCAAGAAGAAATCCTAAAGTTGACTTTCTTTTACTAGATGAACCTTTAGCAGCTTTAGATGAAACTCGAAGAGAAAGGATTTTAAAACATTTAATAAAATCTAATTCTTTTTCTCAAATTTTTCTTATTACTCATACTACCATTCCTCAAGAGATATCTACTTCTAGAATAATAGTTGAGAAGGATTTATCTTCTGGAATAAGTCAAGCTAAGTTTGAAAAACCTTCAATTTTTTTGTAAATAAAAAATTTCTCAAATAAAAATAGAATAGAAAAAAAAAAGATTTTTTGGCAAGTGAATTTATAAATCTCTTGCCTTAACTGTCTTTCTATTATTCGCTTGTGCTCGTTTTACAGCAGCGTCAAGCATTTCCATAACGATATTATTTAAGGCATCCCCATCAAGGACACCACTGCTAGTATTGCACCCTTTCCCTTTGATATACTCTCTTACCTTTGACTTTACAAATAAAGGTTCTACCTTGGCGGAACCGGTTTTTTTTGCCATTTTTAATTTCCTCTTTAAGAATTTTTGTATTGTTTTTATATTAAAACGGATTTAAAATTAAACTAAATAATTTTTATGTTAATTATTTATTTCCTAACCGTCTTTTTAAATGTTTGTGAATTTTGCTCTAAATTTGCTATCTCCTTTTTAAATTGGGAAAATATGGGATAGACTTAAGAAGAACGAATTATTAGGAGAGTTATTAACGAGGGAATATCATATGAATTAATAACGGATTAATATATAACCTACATTTCTTCCATTATAAGCATGTCTAACTTGATATTCTATTATAATTATTGATTTTTAACTATAAAAATAAGAATTAAAAAAAAATCTTAAACGAGAATATTAAGTAAAATAATAAAAAAAAAGATATGTTGTGTTATTTTGATTCAGCGAAGAACTGATAATTTCACTGTTTATTTTGGAGGAGCAAGTACAATTTCAATGCTAGAAACATTGTTATTTTGTCCATTTTCTCCTTCTAGTTGCTCAGTGCTAAGTTTGATGTCTTTATATTCTGTACCTTTTAAGAATCTATTTCTTAAAATCTCACAAACATCAACAGCATGAGAGATCGCTCTACCTCTGGCTTTAACGGTGCATTCTTCTCCTTTATTAAGAATCATCATAGTAGCCATAACGTAGTTCATTGTTGGTCTTCGCCCAACAAATACCGCATTTTCCTCTTTGCTTGGCATCTTTAATTTCCTCTTTTGTTTTTCTTATTGTATAAATTTCTTCATTTGTTAATAATATTTTATTGTATTATTTTCTTTTATTGTTTTCTTGCGTTTATGTATTGCGTATTGTAGTCTTCTCGTAATTTATCACTAAATTACAGCAATAACATTCTTTTGAAATTTTAGAAATATTTTAAATTTTATTGTCAGATTAATACAAATTTTAGATATTTTTAAAAAAAAGGGACGTAGAGATGTTTCCTATTGAAAGAGAAAAAAAAGAGATTTAGATTTAGAAATTCACAAACCTTTCAATTTTACATCAAAAAAAAATAGAAAATAAGCAAGAAAGAATATTATCATAGCAATTAGCAGCCATGACTGGAAATTCGCTAAGTCAAAAATATGAATCGTAGGTAATATCAGATCATCCCAAATTATTACTGAAATATCTACTAGGATAAAGATTCCAAATGCCATTAAAAGAAAGGTTATAACCACCGTAAGTTTACTTG
>JBHLQA010000190.1:0-6643 GCA_048885285.1 Candidatus Odinarchaeota archaeon | reverse complement strand
ATAACTCAGAGATCTTTTAGAAGAGCTATTAAACTCCCTGTTCAGGTAGATGTTGATGATATTTCTTGCAGTTATGGTAATGAACTCAATTATCTATGAAAGAACTAATAAATTTAGTTCTGTTATCCTAAGTTCTTTTATAATTATTCAAATATTTTTTGGCTCAGTAGTCTCAACGATATTGGGATTTGGCTCTTTAGTGCGTTTACTTCATATTTAAAGAAAAGCTAAAGTATATAGATTCATTTAATCAATTTTTTATAGTCTTTATCAAGTGATTGTATTAATAATCGAATAACCTTATAAACATCAAAAAGGATTTGGGGATCCACTTTATCTGGAGTATCTTCAGCACTATGAGTATATTTTGCTGCGGCTCTCGTAGTGATATCAATAGAATCAAATTTTCGTAAATGGAAGGGTATTGAATCTGTATGGGCACCAAGAGAAACATGAAATCCATGATAATTCACTCTTTCAGTTTCAGCTGAATCAATAAAATATTGATTTAATATTGGTGAAATTTTTTTCCTTGGAACAATACCATAAGATTTGATATATTCTATAAAATTACTCTTATTATTGGCTATTGAAACCATATCAAAATTAATTTGATAAGTGTAATTTTTAGTAAATTTCTTATCATACTTATCTAAAAATTGTCTAGAACCCATTGTTCCTATCTCTTCTGCTGAAAATTGACAAAACCATAAATTAAAATTATGAAGTGGATTACTTTTAAAAAAAGAACTCAACTCAAATATAATCGACATTCCACTAGCATTATCCAAGGCTCCAGGGGAATCATTTCTTATATTAAGAAATAATAGAAATATATTTGAAACAACTACTAAGATAGTTCCAGTAATAATAGAAATTTCCCATAAAATTTCTAAAAATCTATTAATTTGCTCATAGAAATGATAATCTACTAAAAAGAAGATATAAAATAAAAACAAGAAGATTTCACTATATAACCATATTCTAGCTAAGATAATCCGCCATATAGTTTTGAAAGATTGAGATTTTGAGTCTAAATGAGCTGAAACTATTATATCTCCTACTTTTTGAGATAATGCATTAGTACCAGGAATTTTTACAAAAACATTTGTAGCTTTTATGAAATTTCCAAAATATTTTTCCCAAAATCCTTTAAGTTCAGGATATCTTAATGCCTTAAGCATTGAAAAAAAAAATTAGTAATAAAATCAAGATAGAAATAAAAGTAAGAAAGGGATACAAATATTTTATGAGGAGAATAATTGTTATAAAGACTAAATTCATTAGAATGATTATTTTCATCATAGTTATTGAATAAAATGTTGAGAATTCAAAATTTTGTGTAAATATTTGGTCTTCATTAAAATCCTTTTCTCTGAAAGTTCTTAATGTTAGATTAACAGATTTTTCTTCTCCTTCAGTTCCAGCTAATCTAGGAAAGCTAAATTTATTTATATAATTAAGAAATCTTTCTTTGTTTAAACTAGAATTCTCCTGAGATTTATTATCAATCATGTTCAATTTATTTCATTCTTGTATTATTATAAATTTATCATTTTTTTTTTAAAAATTATTAACAATATCTTTTTATAGACGTTTATTTGGTTTTAATAACAAAAGTTCAATAAGGTGATTTATTATATACAATAAAATAATAATTGGTGTTGACGGTTCGGAGCATTCATATAAAGCTTTAATAAAAGCAAGAGATCTTCAAAAATTAAAAAAAAGTGAAGTAATTGTGTTTTATTCAATAGAACATTATATTGAACTGACAGGTGGAACCTATTTGGCACCACCATATGGAAATCTTCAAGGCAATAGTGTTTTAAATTCAGAATTAGAAAGAATTAAAGAAGTCTATGAAAAAACTGCCCAAAAAATTATGAATAAAGCTAGGGAAATTTTCTTGGAAGTAGGAATAGACATAGAAACGCGAATAGTGTATAATCATGATCCCGTTTCTTATATTAAAGAAACTGTAAACAATGAACATGTTGATCTTGTTATAATAGGTAGTAAAGGTACCTATTCTCTTCTTACAGGAATTTTACTTGGTTCTGTTGCAGAGAAGGTTTTAAGACACGTTCCTTGTGATATCCTAATTATTAGATGATAATCTTTTAATCTCTTTTTGTGCGTAATAAAATCTTTTTAAATCTTATTTTGATTAAATTAAATATTCAATTATAAAAAAAAAAAGGAAAGATTGTATCAAATTATTTTTTTTTTGATTCTCGTAAATTCAACAATTTAATTGTTCCAACCTTTAAATAATTATTGCCAAAAAAAGCAGCAAAAGCAAACAACCAAATAAATCCTGTCAAAGCCCAACCGATTGGTGCCATTAAAGTACCTAGACCTACAGCAGCAATTATTGTAGCAACCACTTGAGTTGATTCACAGGCAATTAAGAGAATTTTTGAGGGAAAAGGTCGTTTCCAAAAGTTATCTTCATCCGTTCTAGTCAGATATATTGTCATATGACCCGCTACTGCTAATTTCAAGAATATAAATGTCTGAAGCGTTGCATCATCAAGTAGAAATACAAATTTTCCGATAATTAATATAGTAAAACTGAAGGCAACTCCAGCGAGGCCTAAAACAGATGATAAAATCAAAACTCTTTGCATTCTCCATCTAACGGGTTCTGGCGCTATTCTTGTATTATCAAACGCAATAGTCATTATGGGTATATCATTTAATAATGCTAAAATCACGATCATAACGGCTGTAATTGGGTAAAAGGCAAAAATTGTAATAGAGAGGACTAAAAAAATAAGAACTCGAACAGTTTCTGCGATTCTGTATACAGCATAACTTTTCATTCTCTCAAATATCGATCGACTTTCTTTTGTGGCATTTATAATCACTGAGATACCTGGATCGGTCAATACAATATCAGCTGCGGATTTTGCGGCATCTGTTGCATTAGAGACTGCAATTCCAATATCTGCTTTTTTTAAAGCAGGGGCATCATTTACCCCATCTCCCGTCATTCCAACAACATGATCTCTATCTTGTAAAAGCTCTACAATATGGTATTTATGTTCAGGATATACTTCTGCAAATCCATCAGCATTCTCAACCAAACTTATTGTTTTAGGATCATCTTTACCTATAATATCTGAAGATACCACAATATTAGTTCCAATTCCTAGATTTCCTGCTATCTGTTTTGCAATTTCTATATGATCACCTGTTACCATTTTAACATTTATTCCTAATTCTCTTGCCGTTTTTATAGTATCAAATGAATCTTCTCTAGGAGGATCATGTAGTGCTACAATTCCAATGTATTCCCATCTACTTTGATCTTTAGAGATTGCTACACCTAAGGCTCTGTATCCCTCTGATGCAAAATCTTTACCCAGGTTATTAATTCTGGTTTGAAGGGATTGATCTCCTTTTACTAAGGATAAAATAATTTGAATTGCACCTTTTGAAACTAGAGTTACTTCATTGTTTTTATTTTGAATTTTTGCTTCAGTTCTTTTTTCAACTGGATTAAAAGGTTTGAAGGTCATTAAATGAAAATTTGAAAAAATGGAATTAATTTCGATATTCTCCTTTATTTTATCAAAAAATGCGTCATCAATTGGATCTCTACTTTCTTCTTTTGATGCTAATCCTCCATAAAGGATTACATCGTTTTCAGAATAATTATTAAATGGTATGATTTTAGCTATAGATATTTGATTTTTTGTAAGAGTTCCTGTTTTATCGCTGCATAGAACATCAACACTAGCTGCTTCTTCAATTGAAAGCAATTTGCTTACTATCGCTTTCTTTTTAGCTAACTCCATAGCTCCTACGGCCATTGAGACCATCATAACCGCAGGTAAAGCTACAGGTATTGCCGCTACTACTAAAACTAGTGCAAATTGGAGTAAAACTAAAAAACTTTCAGCTCTAACAATTCCAACAACCAAGACTATTGCTACAAGGATAACTGCGATAATTATAAGATAATTACCAATCTTAATAATAGCTTGTTGAAAATGACTCCCCGTTTTTGCCTCTTCAACTAATTTTGTTGTTTTTCCAAAAAACGTATTTAATCCTGTTCCAATAACCACTCCATCCATTTCTCCTTGTTGAATAATCGCCCCTTGATATCCCATATCTGAAATTTTTTTATCAACCGGCAATGATTCACCTGTTAAAACAGATTCATCTACTGTGAGATATTCTCCATCGATCAATTTTACATCTGCAGGTATAATATCTCCCAACCTCAGATGCACTATATCTCCTGGAACTAATTCTTTTGCTTCTAATTCAAGCCATTTTCCATCTCGAAGAACTTTAGCTCTTAGAGCTAGCTTTTCCTTTAATAATTCTATTGCATTATCTGCTTTATTTTCTTCCCAAAAACGGACAATACTATTAATAAAAAGCATTGCAAGAATTATCGCAAAGTCATCCCATTCTTGTATTATAATAGATAATATAGCAGCAATCTCAATCATCCAGGGAATAGGACCCCAAAAATTTTTAAGAAATTTAACCCATGGACGAACTTTTTTCTCAGGAATTTCATTATACCCATATTTTTCTAATCTGTCCTTAACCTCAGTTTCACCAAGTCCTTTATCATTTGTAGAGAGTTTTGAATATATATCATCTATACTCATACTTTTTGCTTTTTCAGAAGTCAATATTTCCATTGTCATGTTATTCATTCTATTAATTTTTAATTTTCATTTTTATTTAAAAGATATTTTAAAAATTTATAAAATAGTAAAAAAATTTGATTCTTAAAGATATTCTCTTATTTTTATAAATAAAAATTAAATAGAAAAGATTCTTTAGTTCTTCTATCAACATTCTGCGAATTTTTCTTTTTAATAGAAATTACATTATTTTTTTAATAAATTAATCAATTTTACTTTTCCATATTGGCTGCTTTACTAAATTATAAGATTTTAAGGCATATTCTTCCATCATACGATTTGTATTAAAAAATGAACCCAACCTAATTGCATATTTCATTCTTTCTTGCCACTCATTTCTACTATGATAAAATAGAGGAATTATTTCATTTTCTAATTTATTATACATATCTTCAGCATCAATAGAATCATCTACAAGTTGTGCCTTTGGATCAGATGGTTCAGGACCTATAGCCCACCCTGCTTTCTTATCAGACATAAAATAACCCTCTATCCACCATCCGTCTAATGTAGAAAAATTAAGTACACCATTAATTGAAGCTTTCATACCACTTGTCCCACTTGCCTCTAAATATCTTCTAGGATTATTTAACCATAAATCAACTCCACTTATTAATAATTTTGCTAATGAAATCTCATAATTTTCTAAAAATATGAGCCCTATGCCGTATGAATTCCATAAATAATCACTATATTCATGAATCTTTCTTATATAATCTTTAGATTGAAGATCTACTGGATGAGCTTTTCCAGCAAAAATTAGTTGTGCTTTTTTCTTGATAATTTTGGCTAATCGTTCAAGATCATTAAAAATTAAGAGAGGCCGTTTGTATTCAGCTATTCTCCTAGAAAAACCAATTGTTAATAAGTTTTTATCAAATAAAATCCAAGAATGTGAATTTTCATATTCAATAAGTCTTCTTTTTGCTTTATTATGTACTCTCCACAACTCATAGCTATCTAAATTTAAAGCGTTCTCAAAAAGATTTAAATTATGATGCCAATCTCGAGTTAATTCCTCATTTAAAAAATCTCTCATATATGGAGATAACCAATATCCTACATGAATTCCATTTGTAATGTGATTAATTTCATAGTTTGGAAACATTTTTCTTGAGATTTCAGTATGCTTTTTTGAAACAGCATTAATATAACCACTGGCATTTAAAGCTAGGATAGTCATATTTAGTTTGTTTTCTCCTCCAAATTTTTGGATTTGATCTAGTAGACGATTTCGAAATACATCATTTACCAAATTATAATCAAATTCCTCAAGTCCCGCCCTTACTGGAGTATGAGTTGTAAATACACAATGTCTCTTTACCTCCTCTAGATTTTTATATTTGTTTAGAAGTTCAAAGATTAAAAAAGCAGCATGTCCTTCATTTAGATGATATGTTTTAATGTTATCATACCCTAATTTTTCTAACATTCTGTACCCACAAATGCCAAGAATCATCTCTTGAGCTATTCGTTGAAATGGATTCGCATCGTATAACATATGTGTTAAATTTCTTTGCCATGGTTCATTTTCATTAAGATCAGTATCCAATAATATGACTGGTATTTTATATCCATTTCTACCTATAATCTCATATTTCCATGCTTCAACCTTAATTAATTTATCTTGTAGTTCAAGAATTACTTGTTGATCAATTTTTTCAAAATCATTACTGAAATCCCACTCCATTTCTTTTTCGATTTGTTCTCCATTTGAGCCAATTTGCTGATAAAAATAACCTGCATCATACGTCAATGTGACAGCAATCATCGGTAATCCCATATCAGCAGCAGATCGAAGGGCATCTCCTGCTAATATTCCTAAACCTCCAGAATAAATCGGGAAACCATTCTCCAAAGCAATTTCCATCGAGAAATAAGCAATCTCTTGATTTTTTTCATTATCATTAATTTTTAAATTACACCTCAGTTGCTCTTTAAATGATAATGATTATTATATTTCTTAG
>JBHLQA010000189.1:0-6644 GCA_048885285.1 Candidatus Odinarchaeota archaeon | reverse complement strand
CAGAAATTAATTCTTCAACTTTTATATTTCCCGATTTTATTCCCTCTATAGCCTTTTCAAATGGACCACATCTACTACTATAAAGAGTCAATTCTCTCACTACAACATCAGTAAGATTAATAGGAGTTTCAATTCCATGCGTACTTTTTATATGAATTTTCCCTCTGGTTCTGCAAGAAGCAATTACATCTTTTAGAGCATCAGGATTCCCAGTTGTATCAACTATAATGTCACCACCTAAGCCATTAGTAAGTTCTTTGATCTTATTAGGTATATTTTTGCAATTCATTCTATTTATTAAATGATTAGCACCAAATTTTTTAGCTAAATTAAGTTTTTTATTTGATCCATCTATTGTAATTAAAGATAATCCTTTTAAAAGAGCAACTTGTGTAATTAATAATCCTAACTTCCCTAAACCAAATATGACCATTATTTTATCATTTTGACCTACTGGCATCATTTCAAAAGTTTGATATGCAGCGGCAAGAGGTTCAATAAATGTAGCATGATCATCTGAAATTGAGTCTGGAATTTCATGCAAAAGATACGATTCCAAGGCAATATATTCTGCTAGAGCTCCATCAATATCAATCCCAATCGCTTTACGAGAAATACACTGAGAATATTGTCCCTTTTTACAATAATAACAATTAAAATCAATGTTACTATTAATCTCGGATGTTACCCGTTTATTTAACCATGATTGCTCAACATCTTTTCCTAATTTCAGAACTTCTCCAACAAGTTCATGTCCAGGAATAATTGGGGTAGGAGTTGGTAAATCTCTTTTTACTATTGCTAAATCTGTTCCACATATTCCCACCGCTTTGACATGAACCAAAACTTGCGAATCCTCCAACTTTGGATCTGAGACTATTTTTAGTTTAATTTTTTTTCCATCAAATACAGCAGCTTTCATTATTTGATTAAATTAAATATATTTAATTTGGTCATTTATTCAAGAAAGAAACAATTATTAATATTTTCAACAAATTATTTATTTTTGCCTAACCATTGGTTTTAAATTCTTTATTATTAATCGTTTTGTTATTTCAAATACTCGATTATCTTAGACACAGTCAATCAATCTAAAGTAATTTTTATTCGAAGATTGTTAAAACCCATAAAATTATTATTTATAATATATTAGAAAAAATATATACAATATTCACACCTCCTTGAAAGTTCCATCTTTTTTCACATGTCAAACATCTTTTTATGGATTTTTTTATTCATTATCGGCTATTTGATTATATTTTTTTCTGCTGATATCTTTTTAGATAATTTAAAAGAATTGTGTATAATATATGGAGCATCTCCTTTCATTATCGGAATGGTAATTCTTGGTATTGATCCAGAAGAATCAATTGCTTCAATTATTGCTGCAATGAATGGACTTCCTTATGTTGCTATGGGAAATGTAATTGGAAATTCATTGATTGCTTTAACAATAAGTTTTGCATTACCTAGCTTTTTTTATAAAATCGATTTTAAATCTATTCCTCAATTTTATTTTAACTTACTCTATTTCTATCTTACCATTATCCTTATTGGATTTTTGATATTTTATGGTTTATTTATTGTTGGAGTTATTACACTATTTTTATATTTTATATATCTTCATAGAAATATAAAACAAATTTTTAAAGATAATATTGGAATTGAAAAATTAAACGATCAAGAGGTTCTTAAAGAGGAAGATAAATTATTTGATTTACAAAAAGAATCTAAGATTAAAAAAATAATATTAATAATTATTAGCTTTCTATTTATCTTTCTAGGTGGAGAATTACTCATTTATTCCGCACGTCAAATATTATTAAAAACTAACATTTCTGAAGCTTTTTTTGGTTTCATTATAATAGCTTTTGTAACAAATGTGGAAGAATTAACTCTAGTAATAAAAGCAATTAAAAAACATAGTATTGAAATAAGTTTAGGAGCTATGATTGGAAAGATATTTTGGAATCTCTCGATAACTTTTGGTATTAGTGCAATTATTATTATAAATATCCAATTTATTTCGATATTATTTTGGAACTGGTTTCTTTTACTTGTATTATTTATTTATTTTAATTGGATATCGAAGAAGGAGTATTTAGTTTGGAAAGATGGACTCATTTTAACATTGATTCTTTTTATTTTTCTATCTGTTAATGTTATAACAGTTATAACTAGCTGAAATAAAGTTATTCAAGAATAAGAATATTTTTTATTTACATTATCTTTTTGACTTTCTTTAAATTATTAAAAGTAAGATTATAAATATTATATAAATTAAATACGATCGAATAATGAAGATTCTTGTTACTGGTGCTGCAGGATTTATAGGTTCTCACTTATCTGAAACTCTATCCGAAATGGGGCATGAAGTCATAGGTATTGACAATTTCAATCCTTATTACGCTCCTGAATTAAAGCGTCTTAATGCGGAAGAAATTTCCGCTAAAGGTGTACAGGTTTTAGAAACTGATTTAGTTACTGCTGATTTATCTAATATTGTTAAAAACGTCCAATTTATCTTTCATTTGGCAGCTCAGCCTGGTATTTCAAGTACGACGACATATGAAGAATATGTTCGTAATAACTTAAATGCAACTTATAAATTACTGGAAGCTGTGAAATCTCTTCCTGATTTAGAATGTTTCGTTAATGTTGCTACATCTTCCATCTATGGCAAATTTGCATATGATAAGGAAGATACTGCTCCTAAACCGACTTCATACTATGGTGTTACAAAATTAGCCGCTGAACAATTAGTATTAGTTTATCAAAGAGAAAAAAACTTACCTGCATGTTCTTTAAGACTTTTCTCAGTTCTAGGTCCAAGAGAACGACCAGAAAAGTTGTATACAAAACTTATACGCTCTATTTTAATAGATGAACCCTTTCCATTATTCAAGGATAGCTTAGACCACTCACGTAGCTATACAGCAATTTCTGATGTTATAACTGGTTTTTTGTTAGTTTTAAATCATCATGAGAAATGCATTGGTGAAATATTTAATATTGGTTCTGATAAGGAAATTACAACTAAAGAAGGTATAGCAATTGTTGAAAAAATTATGGGTAAGAACGCTCGTTTTGATATAAAATCTAAACGACCCGGAGATCAATTACATACTCGAGCTAATATTGATAAAGCACACCATATTTTAGGCTATGAGCCTCATACCAGCTTAAAAGAAATACTTCAAAAGCAAATAACATGGTATAAGGAAAAAATATTTTCACAAGGATTATATAAATTAACGATATAATCATGAGATTAAAAAAAATGATTTTATCTACAAATTAACAAAATTTCTACTACGATTCTCTTAATAAAAAGCTTATACAGCGAAAGAATTATTTTTCTATAAGAAGAAAATTTTAAAAATCATATTTGTATTTATAAAATATCTTAGGTCTTGATTTGATATTATAATATGGAGAAAAATAAATTGAAAGTGTGAAAAAGGTGTGAAATAATGGGATTAAATTATGAACAAATGAATTTTGTGGATGATATAGTTTCCAAAATAAAGAATTTTACCGAAGAGAATCCAAACATCAGAGAAACGATATTGGAAATTATAATAACCGCATTAAATGATTTGAAAAAAAACATTAACGTCCATAGATAAATCCTGCTTTAATTTTTTCTATTTTTTTGGATTTCAGATATTTAAGGTGTAAATTATAAAGAAATTCAAAAAAAATCTAATTTATATATTCTTTCAATTTGATATTTATTGATAAGACAAAAAATAGATCACCAAGCAGATAATGGGTTTCAGAACTCAAATAATGTTCTTTGAAAACAAGTTTAACTTATTAGGCAATTATATGAGTTTTAATGATACTTTATAACCGTATACTAACTTTTATATACTTGAGATATATTTAATTAATAATCGACAAAATATTCTTTATTTGAATTGAAAAATGGAAGATTTAAAAAAAAAAGTTAGGGATTTGTTACAAGCATCTGATAGGTTAGATATAAACATGATGCGAAAATATCTTAATGTGCAACATCTTGATATGAAAGAAGAATTGAGATTCCAACGGAGACTTTACAAATGGGCAAAAGAATTTGGTTTTGTTGTTGAAGGAAATTATTTAGTTAAATTCGAAGAGAAAGGACGGGAAGAAAAACAATTAATTGAAAGAGAAAGAGAAAAGAAAATTCTAGAAAAGTTTAAAGAAATGATAAGTGTATCTTCTAAAATAAACCTTGAAATGATGAGAAGTGCTCTTCAAATGAATAAGGATGAATTTAATTCAAAAATTTTCGGATGGGCAAAAGAATATGATTTCACGATTGATAATGACGTACTGATCATTAATCAAGAGACAGTTTCCGAATTTATTGATGAATTGAACAAGAAATTCGAAGTTTGGGGGAAAATGGAAGTCGAGAAATATGAGAAAATATAATATTTATAAAATTTGCTTCCCTCCTTATCTCTATAATTGATTTTTTCTCTTTCTATTTCTCTTTTCTTGAGCTTTTCATAATTGAAATATAAATTATAAAATAATTCCAATAAACTCTAATTACAATAAACTAACTATTCGATATTGTTTATAGAGATAAAACAAAATTTTTTTTAACAAATTCTGTTTTATATGATTTGAATTCTGCTATATTACTTTTTAGTGTATCTTTTATGATAATTAATTAAATTGGATAACTATATGGATGGAAAAAAATGAAAAATAAAATATTAAAATGGGAAATTGCGGGTATAATCTTTATATTAATTATTGGTACATTGTTCCATTTTCTATTCGAATGGCTTTTTTCTTGGTTCCCTATTGGAGCAATTGCTCCGGTCAATGAAAGTGTATGGGAACATTTAAAACTTCCATATTGGCCTTTAATCTTATTTTCTTTAATAGAGTACCATTTTATCAAAGAGAAAGCAAATAATATAATAATTGGAAAGGCTTTATCTGCAATAGTAAGCATTGGGACCATTTTAATTGTCTTTTATACTTATACAGCTATAATAGGTACTGAAATTTTAGCAATCGATATTTTAAGTTTTTTTATAGGAGTCATTATTGGTCAATTGATTAGTTATAGAATTATTAGCTTAGAAAGGCTTCCCAAATGGGTAAATATTGTTTCCTGGCTAGTTATTGTAGGGCTAGGAGTAATAATGATAATATTTACCTATCTACCACCACACTTACCAATTTTTCAAGATTCTGAAACTGGTTTATATGGAATTAGTTAATTTCTGAAAATTAAATTAAAAAAAACAATTTAATTCTTTTTTTCTTTATTATTTCTATTAGATTATGGAAGTAGTAAAAATTAGAATTATCACAATATCAATAATATAGATAACTGTTTTGGAGAAAATTTTGAAGCCATTTGACTTTGGTATTAAAGTTCAGGAAGCCTTCAATGCTTCTTATTCGAACATTAAATCTGTAAATTGGCGAGATTGGTTGGAAATTCATTCTAACGAAGAATATGAAGAATTAGCATTGAAACTTTCAGGATTATCATCTGTTGAAGATATTTTAAATAGGATAAAGGTTGAAACTACTGATTCTAGAAGCTTTTCAATAGAATTAAAAGATTTTATAACTGAAAAACATGATTTTAATCCTTTAGTTTTATGTCATACATCAGGTACTACTAATAGTAATTTATCAATGTTAAAATGGTTCTATATGTCAAATGATATTGTAAAAAGGCAATGGGCTCCTGGAATGCAAGCAATTTATGAATCAAGTGGATTAAATTCTAAATCATCAGCTATTATTTTTGTACCATCACGACTTAAATTTGATGGATTTAATACGTATGAAGATAAAGAATATATTTCGCTTTACTCTTCAGAATTTTCTCAACGAATAATGCTCTCTATAATTAAACCACAGTCTTATTCATTTTATGAATATAAGAATTCAAAGAGTTTAGAGATCCTTTCTAATATATTAACGATGGAGAATATCTCCGTTATTTCTGCTCCTGTTATGACAATCTTAGGATGGGCAGATATTAATAGACTTAAAAATGGGTTAAAAAAATCATTTAATTCGATAAAACAAAATGAAAATCCACTTATTGATGAATTTTTACTAAAATTTAAGAAGAAGGGATTAGATTCTGTTTCAAAGGAAATTCAAAAAAGATTATCTGAAAAAATAGAGAACGCCACTTTAGTTTTTAGCACAAGCTCACTCTCTGAATTTGATTGGAAATTAATTAGAAACTTAATGAATTGGGAAAAAGGTCAAGAAAAATTTACTAATCTTTATGTAGCCTCTGAAATAGGACCATTTGCTGCAAGTATACATAAAGGAGATTTTAAAATTTCACGTTTAAATAGGATGTATATTCTTCCATTAACACTTCCCGTATTAGAATATAAAGGGAAAAGAAAATTAATTTCTCGAACTGATAACGAATTTGGAAAACTTTACGTTTCTAGGCTTAATAGCTCGGGGGTATTAATTAATATTGATATGGGTGATGTTATTTCAATAAAAGATCAGGAAGGATTACCCCAAATAGATGGAAGAATTTTACGTTCAAGTTTTCAATTAAAATATCCAATAAAATTATCAAAAGAAATCGATATAAAATCAAATTATGAAGTATATGCAGGTGATTATTTCAATTTTTCAGATTTCGA
>JBHLQA010000188.1:0-6686 GCA_048885285.1 Candidatus Odinarchaeota archaeon | reverse complement strand
CTAAATATAATGGTATAATTAAAAAAATTTTTTTTTTAATCTTCTTTTTTTAACATTAGTTTAATGAAATCTGGTAATGTTAATAAATAACTTTGGGCATTTGGTAATTGGTTTTTAATTTTAATAAAGAGTTGAGAGTAATTTTCAGCAGTTTCTTTTTGTTTTAATAAGTCATTACGTGTTTGTTCTCTTACTGGCTCAACAGGAATTCCTCTCATCACTGTTCGTGCGGGAATAGTTAATCCTGGAGGAACTTCACTATGATTCAAGATTATTACACCTTCCCCAATAGATGCTTCCTCATAGATTAATGATCCCTCTTTTACTTGAACATAATCTTCTAAAAAACATCCTAGAAGTGTAGCTCCTGATTCAATAATACAATATCTCCCTATATTTATTGCACTTTTTTGTGAACGTGAAAATAAGATAACCCCATCAAAAATTGTTGTAAATTCACCTATATTTATCGGTGAATTTTCTGCTCTAATAATTGATCCCGGCCAAATAATAACATTATCATTAATACGAATATCTCCGATTAAGGTAGCCATTGGTGAAACATAACTATTTGGGCTTATCTCTGGTTTTTTTCCATTATATTCTATTATAGGCAAATTAATCTCACCAAATTTTTTCAGTAAAATCAATAAAAAATAAAATTCTATAAATTCAAAATATATCTAAAGAAATTTAAACTTTTATTAACGCTATTATATAAAGGCATTTATAGGATTTTTTGATTCAAATAGAAAGAATTCCACTTCTGGAAACTCTAAACTCAAAAAATTACAGAATTTTTTCATCGCTAATAATACATTATGATAATGTGATGTTTCTATTAGAGTGATTCCAATATCTCTTGCAAAAATAGCATCAAAATAATCAATTTTTCCGGAAATAAGACAATCACATCCAATTTTCATAGCTTTTTTAATATATTTCATTTTTGATATGTTTCCACCGATAATACATATTTTTTTTATTGATTTTTTGAGATCTCCGACATAAGATACATAAGGTAAATTTAAATTTGTTTTTATTCGGATAATAAGGTTTTCTAATAGGAAAGGTTTTTTCTGATCTAAATAGTCTAAAGGAGAACAAATCCTACCTATTGGTATTTTTGCTCCATCTTTAATTTTTATTTCAAATGTGTTATCTATTTTTAAATAGAGCGCGTTAGCAATTGTATCTGTAATACCTTCTTCAGCCGATATGAATGTCGAATTTAAAATAAATATTGAAATTGGATATTTAGAAAGTAATGTTAATTTATTTATAATATTTTGATCGAATTTTTTTATTGGATCATTAAATAAACTATGACTTGATATTATCAAATTAACTTTCTGTTTTAAAGCAAAATGTATCGCTTCTAATGTTAAATCTATTGTTAACATTCCCTTCTTAATTATTTTATTTTTCCTATTTTTATCATAATATAATCCATATGCTTCAGAATTTACTTTAAACACTTTGGGAGATAATGTATTTTCTAAAAGCGTTGTTATTTCTTGAAGTATCATTTAAAGCACTCTATACAACTATAATTATGAAAAATTTGTTTATTTTAATATGATATAACTGAGTAAAGGTTTTTTAATTTGAAATTGAAATATATATATGAAAGTAAAGCTATCTTAAAATAAACAAAATGAGCCGTAAAGTTATGAAAGAAAAAAATTGTATTTTTTGTAAAATAGTAAAAAGAGAGATTCCTTCAAAAATCATATTTGAAAATGATTTAAATATTGCTTTTTTAGATATTTCTCCTATTTCCAAAGGTCATACAATTGTCATACCAAAAAATCATTATTCAAATCTAGAAGACATACCTGATAATGAACTTTCTGAAATTTATAAGATAGTAAAGCAGTTAGGAACATTGATCCATCAAAAGTTAAAAATTGATGGATATAATATACTTCAGAACAATTTTATAGCCGCTGGTCAGGTAATAAATCACTTTCATGTTCATATTATTCCAAGAAATTTAGAGGATAAAAAATTTCATATAAAAATTCCTAGAACTCAAAGTTCTGAAGAAGAACTCAATAATATCTTTGAAATTTTGAAATCTTAGACAATATTTTATCTTTCCAATTTCTCTCAAAAAAATGTGTAGTTTATATTAATTTTTTAGAAAATTACAATAGAATTGTAATGAGTATAAAAAGATTTCTTAAAAAAATTTGGTTAAAGACAAAAGAATTCTTTAGGGATGAATATGGAGGTAATATTATAGAATATGCATTATTAGTTGGTTTTGCTTTATTCATTTTTTTTATCATCATCAGTGTGGTTACCTCGATGTTAGATTGGACTGTGGGATTATCAGATGACTTTTTTGAAATATTTAAATAAGCATTAAATTACAAAACAAATATCTAATAAAAAGATATTACTTATTTTTAATTATCTTATTATCTACAAACATAAAATCAAATTTTTCGCCCCACTCATCCAGGTGATCTATAACAAATTCTTTGTCTAGCTTTAAATGGTCAATAAAAGTATTAAAAGGTATTTTATCTGCCCTCTTCATATATTTCCTTATTATTTTATCAAGATCTAAACTTTCAGGGGGATTTTCTTTTCTTTTTCTAGCTCTTAATTTCTCTAAAAGAGGATCATTTTTACTATCATTAAAAAAATATTCTACGATATTACAAATAACTTGAGCTCTTGTAGCTCCAAAAACATCTACTAATTCCTCTATTAATTTCATATAACTTTTGTTGATAGTAACAGTTGTTCTTGTAGTTTCAGTCATTTTCCGATTAAAAAAATATAGATCTACAATAATTATAGAAAAATTCTTATTTAAATATTTTATGCTTATTGATGATAATATCACATAAATAAGCATCATTTATATATTAATTGAATTTATTAGATCATAAGAACTCTATTTTTCATTTTAAATTTTGAAAAGTCGAAAAAATGTCGTTTTTAAATTAAACTAAATGTGGAGGAATTAAAATTGGGAAATAGTATATCATTTGAAAAAGATTTTACTTTGAAAGAATATTTAACACCAATTCAATTTAATTTAATCAAAACTTTAAAGGAGATTGGACCTTCAACAAGGAGAGATTTAGTAAAAGAATTAAAAACCCCTAGAACGACTATATATGATAATTTAGTTAAACTTCAAAAAAGTAAATTGATTGAAAAATTCTCTCGTAATAATGGACGAAGAGGACGACCTTTAGTGTTTTGGAAATTTAAAGATTAATCCATTCTTTTTTATTTTTTTTAAATTACTAAAGATTGAAATAGAATATTAATTTGTTATTAATTTTGATAAGTACTCTTAGATTTCCATTGCAAATTATATTTTAAAATATGATAAATAAAATCTATTATTAAATTTAAAATAAGGCCCAGTAAATTATTTTAAAAAAACTTATAAATAATTCTATTATCTTTCTAATAATTTTTTTAAGAATTTACTCAGATGTCTATTTATTTCCAATCGAAATTAAGGAGTATAAAAAGGTTAAATTAATCAAAAATAAAAATATAGAACATAAGTTTTTATTTTGGAATATAGTAATATTCATTTATCCTTTTTTGATACATATCTTTAGTACTCCCTAGTTTATTTACACGAGGTCTTTTAGTGGTTGGATCTCTTCTAAATGTAATTTCCATCATTTTAAGAAAAGAATTAAATCCTTCTCTTAAATTTTGAGGAGGATTAGCCTTTCCTTCTAAACCAGGGATCCCTTCAAACACTAATATTGAATCTGCTATAAAATCCTGGGTTATAATATCATGCTCAACTACGAAACAGGATTTTTTTAATTCTTCGATAGATTTTCTTAATAATTGGGCGACTTGAAGTCTCATTTCAACATCTAAAAATGCTGATGGCTCATCTAATAAGTATATATCAGCTTTTCTAGAAAGACATTTTGCTATAGCAACTCTCTGTAATTCTCCTCCACTTAACTCAGAAAAACTTCGCTCTTTAATATACTCTAGTTTTAAGCTATTAATCAATCTCTTTTTATAAGACGGACTGAGATGAGGGGAGATTTTAATTTGTTTAATAAGATCAGAGACATATCCCTCATCTTCCATTTTAATATATTGAGATTTTATTACAACCTTTAATTTTTGGGATTTATTTTCATTATTGATATCTATATTTTCTTCTTCATTATTCTGTTTAGAACTAATTAAATTTGCTATAGAATTGATAAAAGTAGTTTTACCTATTCCATTTGGTCCTAATATTCCTATAATTTCACCAGCATGTATCTCACTACCTGAACCAGTCAAATGAAAATTCCCCATTGATTCCTCAAAATCATTATAAGAAAAAATAACATCGCCATAATCAAATAATGATTCTTGAGGTGGACGTTCATGAAATACAATAGGAGCTTCCCTAAATCTTATATTTTCATCTTTAATATAGCCATTTAAATAAATATTGATACCAACTCTAACTCCTTGAGGATGAGAAACAATTCCATATACACCAGGTTGACCATACAAAATTGAAACATAATCACTTAAATAATCTAAAATTGCTAGATCATGTTCAACGACTATTACTGTTTTATTCCTTTCCGATAAAGTTCGAATCAATTTTGCCATGTTAATCCGTTCACTTACATCCAAATAAGAACTTGGCTCATCAAATAAATAAATATCCCCATTTTTAAGATAAGCAGCTGCGATAGCCACCCTTTGCAATTCCCCTCCAGATAAGACATTAATTTTTCTATCTAGGATTTCTGTTAGATTTAGTTTTTCAGAAATTCGATCCAGTTGTTCTTCTTTATCATTTTTCATTAGAAGATCATAAACTCTTCCAGTCACGAATTTAGGAATCCCAGTAATATTTTGGGGTTTATGAATGATCTTATCTTTACTCTTTTTAAGTTCAATAAAGTATTGATGTAATTCAGAACCTTTAAAGTATTCAACAATATCTTTCCAATCCGGAGCTTCATTCCCAAATCTTCCAAAATTTATTGTTAATTCATTAGATAATATTTTTAGCAATGTACTTTTACCTATTCCATTTTGACCAATCAATCCCAGTACTTTTCCTTTTTTCGGTATTGCCACACGAAATAATGAGAATTGATCCTGTCCATATCGAAAGGTAATTTGATTTTCTAATGGATCTGGTAAATTTACAATACTTATTGCATTAAAAGGACATTTTTTAACGCAAATACCTTCACCGGAACATAAGCTCTCTGTAATTATTACATATTTCTCATCAGGACTTAAAACAATCGTTTTATCACCTGTTCTTACTCTAGGACAATATTTTATACACGGCTTTTCTCCAAAAGGACTACATTTATTAGGTTTACAAAAATCCTTATTTAAAACAGCAATCCTCATTATTTAGCTCCCCATCATTTAAAGTTGAAAATGAAAAATATAATTTACATACGTTAAAAATACTATTATCCATAATAGAAAAATTTTTGTAAAACAGAATATTACTTTATTAAAAAAAAAGCCTTAAAAGGAAGAAAAAATGAATAATGATTTTCCAGTTCATTGGTTAGAAGAAATTGTTGAGGAAATTTACTCTCGAAATCCAATTGAAATAACACTCTCTACTGGTAAAACACCATCAGGGCATATACATTTAGGGATTTTACGTGAAATTATAATTTGTGATGCTTTACGGAGAATACTAGAGAATAATGGTAATAAGGTTAATAATTTACTATTTTTTGACAGTTTAGATGCAGCTAAACGATTTCCTGGATATATATCTGAAAAATTTCAAAGAAACCATCTGGGAAAGCCTTTTGCTATGATACCATGCCCATATGAAGATTGCAAATGTGAGAGCTATGCTCACCATTTTGCTAATGAATTAATAGAAGTTTTTTCTGAATTTGGGATTCGAGTTTCAGTAATTTGGACTCATGAATTATATAAAACAAAAAAAATGCAGGAAAAAATAAAAATTGCGCTTGAAAATACAGAAAAAATTAAGAAAATCTTGAGGAAATATATCCTACCTACACTAAGAGAAGAAGATAAAGTAAATTTTATCGAAATGCAAAAAGATTGGATGCCAGTAATGGCAATATGTGAAAGATGTAATAGAATTCAATATCGGGACAATAAAGACTCTATTAAACCAAATAGAGTAAAGGAGTATTTTAAGATTCAAGAAGAGGTTTCATATGCATGTGAAGCGTGTGGTTATACAGGAAATCTTTCTATATGGAGTGGAAGATTAAAATTAAATTGGAGAGTGGATTGGCCTGCTAAATGGGCTCTATATAAGACTACTTGTGAACCCGCAGGTAAAGATCATAGTGTTAAAGGTGGAGCTTATGATACAGGAATAGAATTATGCCAAGAATTATTTAATTATATAGGACCAGTAAAAGTGCCTTATGAATGGCTAAGATTAGGTGATCAAGATATGGGAACTTCTAAAGGTCATATTTTCACACCAAAGAATTATTTAGAAATTGCGGATCCAAAAGTCTATAGAACGATAATTTTAAGGACTAATCCCTTAAAACATATCACATTTAGAATTGAAGAACTCCCCCAATATTATGATTATTATGAAAGAATGGAAAACAACTACTATAAATTAGAAAAAACAGAAAACCACGAGGAAAGTAATTTATTTAATTACATATATCCTTTAACTCAAATAACAGAGATTACTGAGAAAA
>JBHLQA010000187.1:6018-6696 GCA_048885285.1 Candidatus Odinarchaeota archaeon | reverse complement strand
TTATGGGATATATTTAGAATATAGTAATAATAACATCATTTCAGAAAATAAATTAATTGGAAATGATTTTTGTATTACTGAAAATCATTGTAGCAATAATCATTTTGAAAATAATGATTGTGGTAGAAAATCTGCAATTCCAGGATTTAGTCTATTCTTTCTATTTGGAATAATAATTTCTGTATTATTCATATTAAGTAAAAAAATAAAGAAATCTTGGAAAAATAATTCTAAATTCTAATTGCTTTATACTTCAAAAAGATATATTCAATGTTCTATTCGATTAGAACCTTAATTTTTAAAAGATTTTCAAAATTTTCATATCTGTAAACGATGAGTCGTCTCAAAAAGTTTATTTTTCCATTTTGATATGATCTTATAAAATTGAATAAGGTATTTTAGAAAATTGAAAAAAGTGTTATAAAGAGATTTAAAATGACTAAATCACCGTTAATTGAAAGAAGTCCTCTAATGGAAGAATACGAGCAAGAAACTGGTAAATTAGCGATTTGGAAAGGGGAAATTTCAAATAATTTTAAAAAATGGAAAATAAGGAAGATGAAAGAAGAAAAAAAGAAAGAAAAATTACAACTTCTCTCTCAATCTAAGATTGATAAAAGGAAATGGAGAAAGGAGACAAGAGATGGAAGGGTTTCTGGTAAGGATTATGATCATCTG
>JBHLQA010000187.1:0-6008 GCA_048885285.1 Candidatus Odinarchaeota archaeon | reverse complement strand
TGTTGTTGAGAATTTGTCAAAGACTTATTTATTAGGAACTACAGCTGTGGCCGCACTTAGAGGTGTTGATTTAACTATAGATAATGGAGACTTTATTGATATTATGGGTCCTTCAGGCTCTGGAAAAACAACTCTGCTTAACTTAATTGGAGGTCTTGATACCCCTACGAGAGGTAAAATCTTTTTGGAAGGCAGAAATATTTCAATGCTTTCTGACAATGATCTTGCTGAAATTAGGCGAGAGAGGATTGGATTCGTGTTTCAATTCTATAACTTACTCCCCCAGATGACTGCTATGGAAAATGTTATGGTTCCTTTACATTTCTCTGGAAAATTGAGTCGTCGAGGTAAAAGAAAAAAAGCGATGGATCTATTAAGGTTAGTTGGGCTAGACGAAAGAGCACATCATACACCCTCGGAATTGAGCGGAGGTGAACAACAGAGAGTTGCGATCGCTAGGGCTTTTGCAAATGATCCTGCTATATGTGTTCTTGATGAACCAACAGGTGATTTAGATTCAAAAACGGGTGTTATGGTGTTAAATCTCCTTCGAGATTTAAATAAAAGAGGAGCAACATTTGTCGCAGTGAGTCATGATGCTGCGGTATCTGAATTTGCTACTAAAGTTTTTCATATGAGAGATGGAAAGCTTACTCATGAAGGAAAAGTGAGAGGTTTAAAAGAAACGGAAATTATGCAATTAAAAAGAAGACAAGAAACGGAATTAAATAAAGAAAAATGTAAGAGTAAGATTCTTCAATATCTATATGCACATCAAGGGAAGAGAGAAATTGATTTAGGAGATATTAAAAGTAGTATTCCTAATTCAATCATAATGAATTTACCAGAACATTTTAATGACATTATTCATGAATTAATTGAAGAAAATAATTTTTTTGGAAGAATTGAAGGAAAACTATTAATTTTAAATTAAGAAATAATAATTGGGGTTTAATTAAAATCTAAATTGTTTTTAGGCATATGACACAAATTAAGTTGGTTTTTAAATATGCTTTTTTAGACTTACGAAAACAAGGTTTACGATCTATTTTAGCAATTATAGGAATGCTGATTTCCATAGGGCTTCTTACAGTAGTACTCTTTTTATCAGATTCTATTTCTGCTGGCTATGTAGATTTTTTATCTATAGATTCTGGGAATCAAGATGCTGTTATCTCTATAAGACATTATAATGAAGAACCTGAAAATAGATCCCCCTATTTTGACTATGAACCTCTCATTCAAACAATACAAAACAGCACTACTATTGTTGAAAATTATATACCACGTTTAGAAGTACTTGGAGAAGTCAATATTTCTGAAGGTTTTCATACTTATAATGTAACAAAAGAAGAAGTATGGTGTACTATCTCTGCAATTAATTTTACTCTGGAAAATAGTATTAATTTCGGAAATTTTAAAGAGCCATTTAATAACGAGTTGCTTGATCTGACCAACCTCCCAGTAAATCATTGTGCAGTTTATTATGGATTTAATAATGATATTAAATATTCTGAAGGAGATATAATTGATATTAAATTGAACTTAACTCATGAGGGGATAACCTATAATCGTACTCTAAGTCTAACAATAGATCAAATCTTTGATTTCAATTTAAAATGGCAAGGTAACTATCGTAATGATAATTTAATAGTAGTTGATATTGATTCACTTTATCACTATTTTGGATATAATAATTTTACTGGAAAGTGCAGTGATTTAATCTTAACTTTCAATGATGCTCATACGTTATATGATATTAGGGATCTTGATGGAAGTAGTTACATTGTAAAAGATATCGTCTCAGATATTCAAATAGCAATAGGAATTAATGAATATAATATTGATTTACCTAAGTTAAGGATATTAGGAGGGGCTGAATTTTTAAGTGTGTTCATAGTTATTGTGTTTGTCTTTGTTTCGATTGTTGCGATGCTTATTTCAGGAGTTCTTATTAATGGAATATTAAAAACATCGGTAGAAGAGAGAATTAGAGAATTTGGAATTTTTAGGACTTTAGGTTCAAATAAAAAATTTAATTTAGCTATAGTTTTAATGCAAGGATTCTTGTTATGTAATTTTGGAGCAATTTCAGGCATTATCACAGCATTTATTCTTTCTCGGTTTTTGATAATCCCTTTTGCAAATTCTGTAATTACACAATCTACATTAAGTCTAAATCAAATTCCTTTTTCCTTCACCTGGTGGTCAATTATGATTTCATATAGTATGGGTATTAGTATAGGATTGATTGTTAGTATTTCACCCGCAGTAAAAGTAATGCGCCTTCAATTAATCGAATCTATTCATCCTTATCGGCATGAAGATACATTATATCATCTACAAAAAAAGTCAACAGTTAATTATAAATTAATTCTTGTGGGGTTAATCCTAGCCTTTATTGGAGGATTTGTATTTTCTGTAATACCGAGGATAATGGTTTCATCCGATATGACGTTATTTGCAGGTACTTTAATTGCAATTTTACTTATATTTAATATCGGATTAACTCTTTCAGGTTTAGGATTAATGCCAGTAATTTTAAGAATTATGATCGAATTATTTAGACCTTTAGCAAGAAGACTTCATTCCACAATTAAGATTTTTGTATTCCGATATCAACGGAGGAATTCTAATACGACAATAATATTTGCTTTATCTTTTTCATTTGTTATTTTTACTTCTTCTCTTATTAATACATTATCTTCACAAGTAACAGCTTCAACTAAATTAGCATATGGATCCGATTTACTTATTGAAACAACGGGATGGGAAGAATTAGAAACATATGGTGGTTATGGTGGTGGGGGAGGTTTTGGGTTTATGGATAATGGAAGAAACAACATAATTGAAAGGAGAAACCCACATATAAAGCAAAGCTATGATAGTTCTCTTAAAATTACCAAAATTATTACTACAAAATTTGAGGAAGATTTAATGAATATACATGGCATTGAGAAAGTATCATCAGTATTGGCTCGACCTTATCAATTAACTCAAATTTATGCCGAAGAAGATAAAGAATTTATAGCGGAGATTGGAGATTATGCTGGATTATCCACGCAAGAGATAACTTTAATTGGAATTGATGAAGAATATCCATTTACTATAAGAAGAGAATTCATAGAAATGACTTCTGGTTCTATAAAGACTTCTTTTCAAAACTTATTTGAAAACAATCAAATTTATACTTGTATTGTTTCTGAAGCAATTGCTTTAGCAATGTCATTGCTAATTGGAGATAGGGTTCGTATTGTTATTCATAGAGGAGATGAGATGGAAGTATTTCCATTTCTTATAGTTGGTACTGCTAAAAGTATGCCAGGATTTAGACGAGAATTTTCAGGATCTATAATGGGGGCGTCAATGGGAGGTGTGTTAATCTCGCAGGAAACCTATATTGAAATCATGAATATTCCGCCATTAGCTTATTTAGACAGAATTTTTATTAAACTAAGACAAAATAAGTTATCAGAATCCCGTGATATTGAAGAAATTATTGATGAAGAATATGAATCGAACTATAATTTTGATATAACTAATTTAGCAAGAATGGTAGCACAACAACAATCCGCATTTTTCGTATTAGATACTCTTTTCACACTAATAGCTCTTACTACTGTATTTATTTGTATTTTTGGATTATTATCGTCATCATATTCTACGATAATTGAAAGAAAGAAAGAGATTGGTATAATTCGAACTTTAGGGTTAAAAGGAAAAGAAATTAATCGTCTATTTATTCTTGAATCCTTAATAATAATGATTAGTAGTGGAACTATAGGAACATTAGTCGGTTGGCTTACTAGCTGGTTGGTTACAAGCCAGATGATGGGGACTTTAATGGGAATGCCTACTGTATTATATATTCCTTGGTTTAATATCTTCCTAATATATTCACTTTCAATCATCATGATTTTTCTTGGAATGAGATTTTTGTTAAGAAAAATTAGGAAGAAAAAAATAGTAGATATATATAGAGAAACTCTTTGAGGAGATAATTGAATGCTAAAAAATAATACTTTATTTCTATTCTTTATTTTATTTTCAATAGTTTTTCTCAGTCCTCTAAGTTTATGTTTATATCATTCGAACAAAGAGTCATATTCAGAGCAAGAAATGGAGGAAGCAGAAGTGGAGGGGAATATTATAAGGACTTCAGATATTGCTGGCTCGGATCTTTATGCTGAAAGTATTAATGCATTTGTAGCAGGAAATAAATCCATAATAAAACAATCACTTTTTACAAATGATACAAATATTCTTCCTCAATTTGATTCGACAGATCCTGCTTTCACTAAGTGTAATGTATTAATAAGTGCTACAAATGGAATTAATTCTGATATTTTTCCAACAATTTTGACCGAAAGTGAAATACCTTCTCAATATATAACAGGATTCAACAATTTTGTTGGATTTCTATATTATGATAAAGTGGTTAATATAGATGATGCCAAATTAAAAGCAGAAAGAGCACTTGAAATAATCAGACGAAAATTCAAGATTGATTTAATAATGATTAATGTATCTGAAGAAAATTTTTTTCCTTTTGTTGGCTATTATCCAAACTGGGACGTTTTCCTTCACGAACTTACAAATAATTTTCCAATGGATGGGTATTGGAAGGCATTAGACGTGAATCGTTTAATAAGTAAAGAGTATTTAGAAAATTATCATTTCTCCTCAAATTTCATGCTACTGAATTCTTTGGATTTCTTTGAGAGAGATTTTAACATTTCAACAGATCAAATTAATTTTAATCTAAACTCAATCGATCTTTCTTTTCTGCAAAATTTAGAAATGGAGGAATTATTCGATCAGATGGATAATATCATCGAGGCGTATGGTGATTTATTTAACATTACTGCGTCTGAAAATGAATTAGAACAAGCCATTGATATCCTTAGAACATTTTCACCTAAAAATGATTCACATTTTACAACTATCTCAATTCAATATGAAGGTTTAAGTGAAGGAATTCAAAAAGTAGGAGAAAATCAGTATAATTTCGACTTATGGCAATCTTTAGGCTATGAAGGAGACTCTCTAGCACCAAGTGAAAAAATTTTTATTTCTTTAGCAGGTGCTTTCATGAGTAATATTAAAATTAATATTTTATGTACTGATATTATTGATGTAAGTCCCCTTAATTTCGAGTTTTATGATTATCTTATAGAGCAAATAGGCTTGCTATTCTATCTTACTGGGAGTGAATTTAATGCTCAAGATCTTGAGGACTATTCGTTTGATTTAATTTGGGTTGATAATGGAGGAATTAAACAATCTTTTGTGAAACCTGTAAATTTAAATGATCCATATGATTACATTAATTTCATGCAACTATTCGGTTTTCAGGGTTTTTCTTCTATTCCAACCGGACTTGTAAATCCATTTAAGGAACTTACTATTACTTATAACATTTCTCATTCAGATCCTAATATATTAATTAAAAAGGAATTATTAGGGGAAAATGCTTCATACGGCGTATATCATAGTTTTTCTTATAATATTTCAGTAGAAAATGTAGGGGATATTAATGCATGGGGTACTCCAACCCATTTTCCATTAGAACTTGATTCCTTTCTACAAACAGTAATATATACTAATCAATTAGAAAATGTCAAATATGATATGTGGAGAGAAATTAATAATAAATATCTAAATCAATATGATTCTTTAGAAGATTTTTTTAATTTTGATGAAGATCCTCGAATCTTCTATTTTGATTCATTTGGTACAGGTGTATATGATACATTTTATCCAGATTTTTTTAATTTTTTTAATTTATATCCTTATAATGAAGATTTTGATAAAATCCTTGATGTAGTCTATCCTGAAAATGAAGGTTCTTTCAGATTTTCTCAAAATATTGTAGAAGAATGGTTTATAAATGAGAATAGTATTTGGAATGATGATAACTGGAAACTAGAACCTGGAGAGACAATATCATATCAAATTGATAATTATTCTATCGCAAATCTCGATTCATTTTCTCCTTTTTATTCAAA
>JBHLQA010000186.1:0-6721 GCA_048885285.1 Candidatus Odinarchaeota archaeon | reverse complement strand
AATTTTAAATGTGTGTATGTATATATGTATACATATGACCTCCAAAAATATTAGTATTACAGAGGATGTGTATAAGAAACTCTTAAGAATTAAGAAAGATAATGAAAGCTTCTCAGAATTATTCTTAAGGTTGCTCAAAATTCAAAAAGTCAAATTAGAAGAGTGTTTTGGAGCTTGGAATCTTTCAGAAGAAGAAAAAAAAGAGATTTGGAACGATATTACCATCCGATCTGGTCGTGATTGGAAAAAACCCGATCTAGTGGCTTAATATGATTATACTTGACACTAATGCATGTATAGATTATTTAAACGGAATGAACGAAATTAAGAAGCTGATTTCTGATCAAGAGGATTTGGTTCATATTACATCAATTACAGTTTATGAAATTAATATTGGCTTAGAACGCACCAAAAGAAAGATATCAGCAAAGAGATATCACGAATTGTTTAAAATATGGACAGAATTTATCAGTAGTATGGAAATCTTCCCATTAGGTTATAAAGAAGCTGAAAAAGCTGCTGAAGTCTATGATAATCTCGAATCCAAAGGTCAGCTGATCGATGACAATGATATTCTTATCACTGGCATTATGTTATCTAATGGCATCACCAAAATCATAACTCGAAATGTAAAACACTTTGAAAAAGTAAAAGAAATAGAAATTTTGCCTTATTAGGATCTTTTTCAAAGGAATTTTTATTGAAATCAGACTCTGAATTTACCTTTCCATAATATCAATAAAAATGAATATAATTTAATAATATTATAAAGCTTGCAATGGTCCTAGTTTCTTTATTTTATCAGTAAATTCTGTTATAACTTCAGCGAATCGTTTCCCTTCTGACGCACTTACCCATTCAAGTCTAAATCTTTTATTAAGATCAAACATTTTGAGCACTTCTTTAAAGCGTTCAAATCTATCCCTCGCAAATTCATTGCCCTTCAAGTAGTGGCAATCTCCTATATGACATCCTGTTACAATAACTCCATCAATACCATCTTTAAAAGCTTCTAAAATGAAAGCAGGATCTACTCTACCTGAGCACATTACCCTCAGTATTCTAATTGTAGAAGGGTATTGAAAACGAGAAACACCAGCTAAATCGGCTCCTGCATAGCTACACCAATTACAACAAAAACATAAAATATTAGGATGAAAATCCTTTTTATCTATTTTTTTTTTTGACTTAGACATATACTAACACCTTATAGTTTAACTTTGAATTAAAAGTGCAGAAATCATAGCATGAATTTGTTCAAAACCAAAATGTTTTATTACTATTGTCGAATTAGGACATTGAGCACCACAAGTACCACATCCTTTACAAAGTGCCGGATTAACATGAGATTTCATTATAGGCATTGTAAAATCTTCGAATGCTCTTTCTTTCTCTATTAATTCTATTGCATTAAATTGACAAACTTCGACACAACTTCCACAACCAATACAATTTTCTTCTATTACAACAGCTACAAGCCCAGAGGTTACAAGTTTTTCAGAGCTTAGTATTTTAACTGCTTGAGCAGCAGCACCATTGGCTTGTGCAATTGATTCTCGGATATCTTTTGGTGAATGGGCGCATCCACATAAGTATATCCCATCTGTTGCAAAATCAATTGGTCTCAATTTGACATGAGCTTCCAAAAAGAATTTATCTTCATTAAGTGGGACTTTTAAAATTTTTGCTAATTCTTCATTTTCTTTAATGGGTGCTACGAGACCTGTACTCAATACAACTAAATCCGGATTTATTTCAATCTTTCCCAAATCAGGATTAATTACTATAATTTTTAACTCTTTATTTTTCATTTTTAATTCTGGAGGTTTAACTTCATCATATCTAATGAAAATAACCTTTTTATCTCGAGCTAAGTTATAATATTTTTCTTTAAACCCATAAGTTCTGATATCACGATATAGAATGATAACTTCTATGTTGGGATTAATTTCTTTCGCTTTTAAAGCGTTCTTTATAGCTTCTGAACAGCAAACTCGACTGCAATATGGGAAATCTTCATTTCTGGATCCAACGCACTGAATCATAACTATTGATTTCAATCCTTTTATTTTATCTGAAGTAAAAAGATCTTTTTCAAATTGAGTTTGGGTTATAATTCTTTGATCTTTTCCGAAATTATATTCCTTAGGTTGATATTCTTTTGCCCCAGTTGCCACAATTATAATTCCATGTTCAAGATCGATAATTTTGCCATTATTTCCATAGCTTATGTTTGTGGAAAAATTACCAATATATCCTGAAATTTCATTAATTCGAGCATTCTTAAATACATGAATAAGTTGATTACTTTCAACATTTTTAATTAGGATTTTAAGGTATTCTTGAACGTCATCATTTTCAAGGGTTCGATATATATTTTTAGCAATTCCCCCTAAAGAACCTTCCTTTTCAACTAAGAAGACTTCATAACCTTGAGATGCAAGATTCAATGCTGCTGTCATTCCTGAAACACCCCCTCCAATTACTAAACCTGTGTCTATTACAGAGATTTCCTGTTCTTGTAATGGGATTAATTGACTAGCCTTTGCTACTGACATTCGTAATAGGTCTTTTGATTTTGCTGTTGCTTTTTCAGGTTCATGCATATGGACCCATGAACATTGATCTCTAATATTAACCATTTCAAATAAATACTTATTTAAACCAACCTCCCGGATTGTCGCTTGAAATAACGGTTCATGTGTTCTTGGAGTGCAAGATGCAACAATGACTCTATTAAGTTTATTTCTTTGAATTTTTTCTTTGATATTGGTTTGGGTATCTGCTGAACATGTATACAAATTATGTTCAGCATAGACAACATTGGGTAAGGTTTTAACATATTCAACTACATTAGGAACATCGACAACCCCACCAATATTTATACCACAATGACATATAAATACACCTATACGTGGTGGTTGATCACTTACATCTAACTCTTCTGGTAGTTCTTTTTTAGTAACTAATTTATTCCTTGCTTCTGATAAAAGAACATTCACGCGCCCAGCAGCAGCACTCGCTTCAATCACAGTTTCTGGAATATCTTTAGGAGTTGCGAAAGACCCACACACATAAATTCCCGGTCTTGAAGTTTCTACTGGGTTAAAAGTACTAGTTTTACAAAATCCATATTCATTTAACTGTATATCTAATTTCTGTGCTAATTCCTTTGCTTTTTGATTAGGTTGCATCCCTACAGAGAGTACGACTAAATTAAAAATTTCTTTAATTACTTTACCATTTTCTGTTTCATAATAAACTATTAAATCTTTCGTGTCAGGAATCTCTTTAATGGAAGAAATTCTACGTCTAATATATCTTATACCATACTCATCCTTCGCTCGTTCAATATATTTGTCAAAATCTTTACCATATGCTCTGATATCCATCGTAAAAATTGTTGGTTCAATAATATTCATATGTTCTTTTGCTATTACTGCTTCTTTGGTAGTATACATACAACACACAGATGAACAGTAATCAATTCTATGTTTTCTATCTCTTGAGCCTACACAATGTAGAAAGGCAATTTTTTTAGGGATAGTTCCATCAGAGGGGCGAATTATTAAACCGGAATGTGGTCCACTAGCACTCAGTATACGTTCAAATTCAATACTAGTAATCACATTTAGATGTTTGCCGTAACCTAATTCAGTTAAAGGAGTAGGATCATATTCATCAAATCCAATCGCTAATATAACAGCTCCTACATCTAGAATTATTAATTTATCTTGAAGTCCATAATCGATTGCTTTTGCTTTACATATCCCTTTACAAATACCACATCCTATACATTTATCTTTATTAATTGAGAAAACTAACGGAACTGCTTGAGGAAATTTTACAGAAATTGCTGCATTATTAGAAAGTTTCTCATTAAAAAAATCAATAGCTTCTATTGGACATTGTTGAGCACATAAACCGCACCCTGTACATTTTTCTTGATCTAAACGAAGCGTCCTTTGAGTTAAATCTACTTTAAAATGCCCTGGAACACCTTCAATTTTTTCGATTGATGAATTGATTAGAATTTCGATATTTTCATGTCGACCAGTTTGTACTAATTTAGGGGCAAGAATACATATTGCACAGTCATTAGTTGGAAAGGTTTTGTCTAATTGAGACATAGTTCCCCCAATACTGGTTGTAGATTCAGCAAGGTATACTTTATAGCCTGAATCCGCCAGATCTATTGAAGCCTGAATACCAGCAATTCCTCCACCAATAACAAGAATAGCTCCGACTTTCTCCATTATTTCTCCTTAATTCTTTGATTAGGTTCTATTACTTTTATAAGATCAACCAAAAACTCCGAAAAGTCTAAAATATCAATAGAGGAAAAATCATCATAATCATTTTTTAAACAAGTCAAGTGCATTCGACATTTTGGACATGAAGTAATCATTTTTGTTCCAACTGCTTTAGCTTCTAAAAGACGTTTATACCGTAAAGCTTTAGATTTTTCATTACAATTCATCCAAGAATTAACACCACAACAATAAGAATTTTCTTTATTATGTTCCATTTCTTTAAAATTAAATCCTATTTTCTTCAAATATCTAAAAATTTCTCGGACTTTCTCAATTATTTTATTATGTTTAGGTAAGAATCTACTTAATCTACAAGGATCATGATAAGTGAAGGGAATAATATCATTAGATCCATTTGGATTATAAAATTGCACTTTACCTTGCTTCCATTTATCATAGATATACTCAATAATATGGTTGACTTCAAATTTCACATCGAAATCCTCAAATAGCTTTGGATAATCAATTTTAAAGGTTCGATAACATTCAGCACAGGCCGTAATAATTTTTGTGATTCCTGCATTTTCAAATCGATTTACATTTTTTTTAGCTAATTGAATGAAACTTTCGAATTTTGCTTGACCCCAATATAAATCATGTCCACAACATATCTCATCTTTAAGAACTACTATAGGTTCCTCTTCCAATTGACAAATAATCTTCAAAGTACTTTTTGCTATTGATAATGAATCTTGAAATTCATAATTAAAAAAAGGGAGGCATCCTACAAAATATAATATATTTCCTTTATCTGTAGTATTGCATCCATTTGGAATCCAATCCAGAGGTCTCTCAACTGTTAAATTTTCTTGAGCCATCATTTCAGACATTAAAGGATAGATACCTTTATGAGCAATAGAACGATTAGGATTCTGAATATCTTTTAGTTTCATCTTATATCTCGCAATTCTGACAATATCAGCAAAATTAATATCTTTAGGACAATTTTGCAGACAACTATTGCACATTAAACAATCCCATAAGACTTGACTATTAATTATCTCATCTTCAAAACCTTCTAATATCATTTGAATAATTCTACTAGGTGTAAATTTTTGTACTTTACTAATTTGGCATACACCTGAACAACGGGCACATTGATAGCATTTCTTTAATAATTTAGTTAAATCTGGTTCAAATATTTTTCTTAAATATAAATCTATTCCATTTTCTTTTTGTTTTATATCTTTAGATTCTTCTATCTCTGTTATATGATTCACTTCCTTATTTCAGATTTTTCATAAATTCTTTTTTTCGTTCTATTTTTAATTTTGAAAACCTAGAGATTAGATTCTGCATAGTTTCTTTTGAATTTTTATCAAGTCTTAAATTTTTAACAATATTTTTATCTAATGCATTCTGGAATAATTCAATACCTTTTTTGGTTCGTGGAATTACAGTAGTATATTTATCTGGTGATCCAAGTCCTCCAAAAGAAATATCCGAATAAATATTAGTAAAATCAGTACAGGATTTACATGCAGGACGGATATAATTAATTAATTTGCTAAAAGAAATATGGATAATCTTTTCTTTTGAGTTCCTACCTTGAATCTTTAGAATTAAATCTTCTTTAATATTAATTTTTTTTATATCCTTAAAATTTATTTTAAATTCTTTTTCAAATTTCTCAATTTGAGATTTTTCAAATAAAAAATTGTGATAACAAAATAAGCCTAAACAAATTTCAATATGTTCTGAAGGGGTAACCCCCAGATTTTGCATACATCTAATAGTATAAATTTGGCAAGGTGTCCCCACAATTGCTAACTTTTTAAATTTATAATGACTTAATTGGGGAATTGAACGTGTATATGTACTAAATCTTTGTATTTCATCAACTTGTGGAGATATATTTAATATAATTCCTGAAGATTTAATTAGATCATCTCTAGTCTTAGCAAACATTGCTTTTCGTGAAAAAGGACCCTCTGCCTTAGACACAATTGCCCCATCAATTATTCTTTTTTCTAACAAGTAATTTAAAAGTGTATTAACTACTCCTCCATCTATCCCATACTTTAGAAATTCCTCATCTGTAGTTTGACAAGAATAGATATCTTCAGCAAATCCATATGGCATTGATGAAAAATCAGTGAAATGGTAAGTCTTATTAAGTTCATCATCTAAAATATGTGTTTGGGGACATAAATAATAGCATATACCACACTCGAGGCATGCTTCCTTATTTACATACTCTGGAGGAGAATTAGGTTTTTTAAATCCTATTACATTTTCAAATGCTGCTGAACAGAAGGAAGTGCATCCTCCACATTCTTGACAGATACCTTTTTCATGAACTTCTTTAATTAAATCTTGAAAGGTTTTTATACTCATATCAATAATTTCTATTTTACTCTTTTTTCAATTTGATGGGTTTACAATTTTTTCTTTTGATACCAGCAATC
>JBHLQA010000185.1:0-6782 GCA_048885285.1 Candidatus Odinarchaeota archaeon | reverse complement strand
AAATGTTCAAGATTTTGTAATAAAATTTAGTTACCATTTTAATTAGGAAATTCCTCACTAAAGTTGATATGACTTTAATTTTAGGGGATATTATTTGTATTTTCTCAATCTTCCCTCTAGGAGATAATATGAATCTTTCATATTTAAATTTATTTTATCTTTATATTATAAAATCTGGATATATAATGTTTTATTAAAAAATTAGAATCTAATTCTCTGATTTCTTAATAAATAAGATACTTATTGCTAAATTAAAATACATAAATCTTAATTTAAAGCAAAAACCAAAGCATAGATTATCCATTAATCAGTATTCTACATGTTATTAAAGATTTTTGAGATTGTATTTTATATATTTTAGATTATTATTGCATTATAAGAAATTTGAGGCTAAAAATATAAATTATTGATAATTATAAAGCTCGTGTCAGAAAAAGAAAATTCGAGAGATAGTGTTACTGAAAAAAGGTCATTAGACAATTATATTAATAAAAATAAAAATGCAACCCTAAATGATATTGATAAAGATCATGCTATTTTATGTCAAGAATTAGTTAAAGATTATGAAATAGGAGATTTTATTGTTAGAGCTGTAGATCACGTATCATTTTCAATAAATAATGGAGAATTTATAGTAATCAAAGGACCAAGTGGTGCTGGTAAGACATCATTATTAAATCTAATAGGAGGTTTAGATTCTCCAAATAGTGGAAATATATATAGCTTTGGTGTTAAAATCTCAGATATGGAAGAGGAATCATTAGCAACTTGGAGACTAATAAATTCAGGATTTGTATTTCAGAATTACAATCTTATTAGTACTCTTACTGCTGAGGAAAATGTTATGTTTCCTATGAATCTTTCGGGAGTAGCTTTTAAAGAGCAGAGAAAACGCGCATTAGAATTATTGAAAAAAATGCGTCTTAACGAGAGGAGGGAACATTTACCATTTCAGTTATCTGCTGGAGAACAGCAAAGAATAGCTATAGCAAGAGCTTTGGCTAATGATCCTCCAGTTATTATTGCTGATGAACCTACCGCAAATTTGGATAAAAAAACTAGTCGATTTATTAAAGATCTTTTTAAAGAATTAAAAGATCATATTAGAACTATCATAATCGCTACACATGACGATTATCTAATAAGTTTAGCCGATCGTGTTTTTTCATTTGATGATGGACGAATTATAAAAGAAGAAAGAGTCAATGAGAATAAAAAATAAGAAAATTAGTAAAAATGTCATCCTTTGATTTTGCCTTAAAAGATTTTTATAGAAAAAGACATTCTAATTATCCATTTTTAATTATCATTATAATTATAGTAGCATTCTCAGAGTTCTTAATATATTTCACATCATCGTTAGGTTTAAATATTCTAACTCATGCTTCATATCCAAATGAATTTTATTTCTCTGGGGGAATTAATCAAATCTATAAAGACTTTAATAATGTAATTCAAATCTTACTTATTTGTTTAGCTGTTGCACTAGTAGTGGCTGTTACTACCACATTAGTTATTTCTAAGAAAAGAGATATTGCTATTATGAAATCCTTAGGTACACTCCCCCGAAAATTATATAGTTTTTATTTATTAGAAGTTTATATTCTTTTTTTTTTGGGTTTTCTATTCGGATTAGTCTCAGGTTTGATAATTTTCGGAATTTTTGCTTTAATTATGAACATATTGAATTTTCCTTTGATTATTACAATTGATTTTGTTTATACTCCTATAATGTTTTTCTTGTGTGTATTTGGAATTTTTATTATAACTGGGTATACTCTAAGGAAAATTGGAAAGCAAAAAATAATTAGTACTTTTTCAAAAGATATACCTTATGATTATAATGCTAGTAAGCCGTTAATTTTCATTCCAAAATGGTTAACTTCTATAGGATTTAATATTAAAATTGCCATTGTTAATACACTAAGAAAAACTGGTGAATTTAGGAGATATTTAGTAATATTTTCTATTATTGGATTAATGATCTTTACATTAGGATTAGGAACTTTAGTTCTAAGATTATCTTCTCAAGTATGGATTAAAAATTCCCAAAATGAGAATATAGTAATTATTGGACATGAAGATGTGATCTCTAACTATTCTAGTATGTACAAGATGTTTTCTAATCCTAATTTATTAATAGATGAAAATACAATTAATTTTTTAGATTCCAGGTACCTTTTTAATTTAACTAGTTTAAATGAATTAAATAATATCGAAGAAATCGAAAGTATAGATGAGAGATTAATAAATTTTTTCGATGTAAGAGAACTTTCTGGAATTCATATTTCTGACGATAACTCATATATGGTTTTTGGAAGAAATCGAAATAATACTATTCCAATTATTGGTATTAATTCTGAAAATATAATTCAAGATTTTGAAATTGAAGGAAGATTTTTTACGGAAGAAGATGCCTATGATAACATAACTATTGGAGATGGATTGGCTTATAACTTTTTCGATCATGCTTTAGATCAAAGTATAGAATTAGTCTCTTTTGGGAGAAAATTCCATATTTGTGGTGTGGTTATAGATAGTTTTTATTCAGGATGGGCTGCTTATGTGAGTATTGAAGAATCTTGGGATGTTTTAAACTTCACTAATCAAGAAATTAATATTGTAATGTTAAAAATAAATGCAAATTCTTATAACGAAATTAGAGATGAACTTGAAAATTTTTCTAAGAATATTGGGGAAAATTTTACTCACTTGAGATTGGATGATACATTTAAACGTAATCTTGATTTTGTAAGTTATTTATCTTTTTATCCTATCTTGTCTATAGTTATAATCTCTATAATTGCTATATTGTCTTTATATAATTATCAAAAAGCAGGTTTAATGGAAAAAGCAAAAGATTTCTTAATTATGCGGGCTATTGGTTCTAAAACGCGATCTTTAAAAAAAATTCTTTTTTTAGAATCAACTTTCATTTTAATCCCCTCTTTAATCTTTAGTTTAGCATTTGGGATGATAATCAATTCTCTATTTTTGTTTAATCGTGTATATTTGCCACCCTTATACATTCCATTTGTACTATTTTTAGTTTTATTTGGTATATTTATTATTTTCAATTTCTTAAGCCTTTTCCCCTTAATCAAGAAAATCAATAATTTTTCTGTTAAGGATTTTAGTATTTACTAAGCCTTCTCAATAAGAATATTGGTTAGAGAAATGAATTAAAAGTTTTTTATAAGTTAAATTTTAATTTTTAGAATCCTATTATTCTAATATAAAGGTGATTCTTCTCGATGTCTGAAAATGCATTAAAAACGCGTATCAGTGCTTTAGAAGCAGAAATCATTAGAAAAGATAATGAAATTCATAATCTACTTGATAGAATTGAAGAACTTGAAGATACAGTAATGAGATTAGATGCTCTTATTCCAGATGAAGACAATAAAAAGAAGAGCAAGAAGAAACAAATAGAAGATTCAAAATTGGCTATAGAACTCGATTTAAAAGATAGAAAAATTAGAGAATTAAAAAATAATATGGGTTTCTTAAGAAAAGAAAAAGTACAAATCCAACAAGAATTAGAACGACTAAAATCCCGAAGTAATGAATCATCTGTTATTAGAGTTGAGGATTTTAGAAGTAAAACACCACTTAATGCATTGGTAAAAGATTTACAAGAAAAAATAAATAAACAACAGTCATTGATTCAAAATTTAAAAAATGAATTAGCGGCTCATAAAGATTTTAATGAAAAATTAAATCAAAAAGATAGAGAAATAAAAGGATTAAAAACAGAATTAACTGATTTAACTCGAAAAATCAAAGAAATTTCCGCCGTAGAGAATAATAACAATGGAGATTCAAATTCTAAAATAATTTCAGAAGATCTTCAAGAACAACTCAATAAATATAAAAGAAAAGTAGATGAATTAAAACTTGCAATTGAAAAGTCAACAAAAAAAAGTAAAGAAGATAATAAAGCAACTTCAAATATTGAAGATTTACAAAAAGAAATCACGGATTTAAATGAATCATTAAAAAACAAAGATAAGGAAATTGAGGAATTAAGGGCAAATGTTATGGCTTTGAAGAAAGCTGATATCGCTTTTAGTTTTGAAAAAGATGATAGTTCATCTACTGAAATAGTATCAACTTTGAAAAACAACTCACAAGAAAAATTAACTAGAGCTAAATTACAAATAAAATCTCTTCAAGAGCAGATTAGAAAAAATCAAACAATAAAATCATCAAGTTCCAATGAAACTCAAGATCAAATTGAACTAAAGCTAAAAATGCAAAGAGAGATGGCGCTTTTTCTACAAAAACAGCTAGACACAAAAGAAGGGGAAATTGAAATGATTAAAAATGAAGCAGTGCAGATTAAAACAAAATATCGACAACTAGAAAATCAGCTAAAAATTAAAGATCAAAAGATCAGAGAATTACAGCAAAGTTTGGATGGTATTGATATTTCACCACAAATTCAATCTAAGAAAGAAAACGGGGATATAGCTTTAAGAGTTAGAGAACTTAAAAATAAGATGCTATCTCTGGAAAAACTAAGTAGAGAACAAAAATTGGAAATCGCTCATTTACGAAAAAATACTTAAATATGTTAAAATGGACCTTATTATTTTAGGTAGTGCAGCTGCAACTCCTATTAAAGAACGCAATCTCTCTAGTATTGCTTTAAGATATCGAAATCAAATTCTTATATTTGATTGTGGAGAAGATTTTCAACGTAAATTTGCTGAAGCAGGATTAAAATTTAACAAACCATTGAAAATACTTATCTCTCATTTTCATGGAGATCATATTATTGGACTCCCTGGTTTTTTATTTCGTCTGAGCTTAAACGATAGAACTGCACCAATGATGATATGTGGTCCTCGAAACTTATTCCTTTATTTATATCTTCATAAAAAAATCCTTGGATTAAAAGCAAAGTATCCACTTAAGATTATAGAAATTGATTATCAGACGCATGAATTGATTGAGTTTGAAGGTTTAGATTCTGAAATCCCAAAGAAAACAACCAAAATAAATGATGGTATCATATTAGATTCTAAACACTTCTTAATAAAATATGCATTAGTAGAACATTCTGTTGTAACTTATGCATATTCTTTCATTGAAAAACCACGGTATGGTAAATTTAATCCTGAAATTGCCAGAGATTTAGGTATTCCTGAAAGTAATCTTTGGAAAAAGTTGCAGGAAGGACAGACTATTGAATTTAATGGACAAATTATTGATCCTGTTAAAAAGGGAATTGTTGGTCCAAAAAGGCTTGGTAGAAAAGTAACATACTCAGGAGATTTAGCCCCATGTGATTCTTTAATTGAATTAGGAGAAAACTCTGATATTTTAATTCATGAAGCTACTTTTTCAAAAAATTTAGCAAATATAGCAAAAGAAAAACAACATTCTACTTCTATCGATGCAGCAAATGATGCAAAAAAAATGCATGCTAAACAATTAATCTTAACTCATATCTCTGCAAGATACCAATCTGATGCTTTAATTTTATTAGAAGAAGCAAAAAAAATTTTTCCAAATACAATATTAGCAGAAGATTTACTTAAAATTGAATTAAAATAGACTAATTTCTAAATCTAATCTTTTAAAAAAGAGAAAATAAGAGAAAAACGAATAAAAATATTGATTTTAAGTTAAAATCCACCTGCAATATGTGGGAGTATGATTATCTCGTCTTCTTTTCCAATCTTCGTATCTGGCGTTGCTTTCTTTCCATTCACGAGTATCCCGAAGTATTTATTTTCGAGATCAAGTTCTCGCAATAAATCAGCAACAGTCATTGTTCTATCGGGTGTAAATGTTTCATATAATCCAGTATCTAATAATTCTGAAACTTGTTTTATAATTAACCACCTACAATTTTTTAGTTATTTATTATATAATCTTTATAATATTTAATATTATTTCTTTATTCATATTCGTTCAAGAAAGCTATAAAATCTCACTTTTGAAAGAAAAATTGAATAACTTTTTGAAATTCAGATATTAATTTTCTTTTTGATAAAATTTGTTCTATTATTTTTTGGAATCAATTAAATCAAAATCCAATTTTTTTTATTTTTACATTAATTTCTATACTTAGGTTATAGTCTTGTAGAGGAGATATAAAAATTATTGAAGAAGAAGAATTCATAGATTACACCGAATTTCTGGATAAAGTAAGAACTTTTGAATCTAAAATTAAAGATATAACAGATCCAATCGAAAAAGAAAAAGCAATAAAAGAGATGCTTACACTTTCTCTAAATTTTGCGAATGAAATTACACAATCTGGAGAATATTTTGAAGCAGGAGAATTTCTTTTTTCAGTTGCAGAAATTTTTGAAGATATAGAATACTCAAAAGCTCTCAATATGTATCTCCAAATTATTGAAATATACAAAAAATTAATTGTTGATCTTAAGCTTCAAGGAAAGTTACATGAGATTGCAGAATTATATCTAAGAATTGCAGATATTTATCACGAAAAAATTAAAGATTTAGATTTTGAAAGAATAAATATCTTAAATAGTATTAATTTTTTAAAACAAGAAAGTCAACTTTTAAAGGAATTCAATGAAACGCGAAAATTAGCTCAAAATTATCAAAATATTGCTGAATTATTTCTTAAATTATCATATTTCGAGAATGCTATAAAATATTCTGATAAGGTCATCGAAATCTCAAAAATTCAAAATTTTTATGATATGATATCCTTTTCTTACCAACAAATTAGTTCTTGTTATGCAGAACTCGAGGATTATGATAAATCACAAGAAGTTCTATTAGAAGGGATTGAATAC
>JBHLQA010000184.1:0-6797 GCA_048885285.1 Candidatus Odinarchaeota archaeon | reverse complement strand
ATTATATAAAAGGAGGTTCTGCTGCTTTTTCTACTACTATAGCAGATATTTTTGTGGATAATGGAGGAATTATAAAATATGAAGAAAAAGTAGTTGAACTCATATTTGAAGGAGAAAAATTATGTGGTGCTATTGTTATGGATAATGAAAACAATAATAAGACTTATTATTCGCATGTAATAATAGCCAACAATAATCCATTGGTTTTAGTTTCTAGTTTAACTCCTGAGGATAAATTTCCAAAAGATTATATAGAAAATATAAAAAATCGTGAACCTTCTTTGTCTGCTGTAAATCTCTATCTTGGTCTAGATATTGATATCAAAGAATATGATATTTCTGATTATATGATATGGACACCAATAAATCGAGACAATTCTGTTGCTGATTTAAAAAAGAGTCTTGAAATAACAGATTATTCTAAATTACCAGTGGGGTCAATTACCATTTATAGTAATATAGATCCGTCTTGTTGTCCCGATGGAAAAAGTGTGATTTCAGTTCTTTGTTATGCGAAGTTTAATTCATTCGAGAGTTTGTTAGATCCAAAAGATGAAAATAATATGAAATATAATTCAATTAAATTAAAGATAAAAGAACAATTAATTGAATTAATTTCTAAAATATTAAACATTTCAGATTTAAAAACCCATATAGAAGTATCGGAACTCGCTACACCTATAACTTTTAGACACTTTTCAGATAATCCTAATGGTTCAATTATGGGTTGGCAAATGAATCCGGAGCAATTTGTTTTTAAACCATTAGTTCAGAAAACACCTATTGAAAATTTATATTTGGTTGGACAATGGGTAAGTCGAACTGGAGGATTACCTTCAGTAGCGGGATGTGCAGAGGTTGTAAGTAAATTAGCTATAGAATATTTGGAAAGAAGGAAAAACCTGAATTATTAATTGAAAATAATTCATATTTTTTTTCAATTTTCTTTTTATCTGGTGATTTACTGAAAATTATAAATTTTTAATTCTCGAAATCCTTATTAACAGGCTATTTTTATGATTAATATTAAAAGTATCATTATTAGAATGGTGTGAATTCTATTAATAGCAGTAAATTTGTATTTATAACTGGCGGTGTAATGAGCGGTATAATATTTCAGTAATTCACTGTAATATACTACGGAAAAGGAGTTGCTACCGCCAGTATTGGAAAAGTTCTGCAATTTAGAGGTTTTAAAGTATCAGTAGTAAAAATTGATCCGTATTTGAATATAGATCCTGGAACCTTAAATCCAGTTGAGCATGGAGAATGTTTTATTACTGAAGATGTATGGGATTTCAGACCTGTTCATGGTTCTGATGAACGATCATATAGAATCTCGGAAATTGATCAAGATTTTGGTACCTATTCAAGGATCTTAGGAATTGAAATGCATCCCTCTCATAATATTACTTCAGGTCAAATTTATTTATCCACAATCCTTAGTGAAAGAAAAGGAAGATTTTTAGGGAAAACAGTTCAAATAATTCCACATGTAACGGATATAATAAAGGAAAGATTAATGGAAATTGCGGAAAAAGAGGATTTGGATGTATTATTAATTGAATGCGGTGGTACGGTAGGTGATTTAGAATCAAGTATCTTTTTAGAAGCCTTTCGTCAGTTAAAATTAGAATACCCTAAACAAACAGCATTTGTACATGTCACTCTTATTCCTTATTCAAAAGCAGTAGGGCAGCAAAAATCAAAACCAACTCAACATTCTGTTAAAATGCTTCAAAGTGTAGGATTACAGCCTGATATAATAATCGGACGAAGTGAAAAACCTTTAGATAATGATATAAAAAGAAAAATCTCATTGTTTTCTAATGTTCCTGAAAATGCCGTTATCTCAAATCCAGATTTAGAGATTGTTTATGAATTACCATTATTATTTGAGGAACAAGGATTAGGAGATCTTATATGTGAACTTATTGATTTGAAAGCAAAATTAGTTGCATATAGTGAAGTTACAAATTACTCTGAATGGGTAAAAATGGTGGAATTATTTAAAAATGCGAAGAAGTCACTAAAAATTGCTATGCCAGGTAAATATTTTAACATTTCAGATTCTTATATCTCAATAAATGTGGCTTTAGAAGATGCTGCTGCTCATCTTGGTTATAAAACAGAATTGAAAATGATTAGCGTAGATGAAAATACAAATATTGCTGAAGAAGTAAAAGATTGTAATGGAATATTACTTACACCAGGATTTGGTAAAAGAGCAGTAGAAGGAATGATCAAATCAGCTGAATACGCTATGGAAAAAAAAGTTCCATTTTTAGGAATTTGTTTTGGAGCACAATTATTTTTTATAGCTTTTTGTAGAAAATATCTTGGATTAAAAGATGCAAATTCTACAGAACTCGATCCTGATACGCCTTATCCTGTTGTTGATATTTTAGAAAATCAGAAAGAAGTGACTGAAAAAGGAGGTACAATGAGATTAGGAGCACAAAAAATCATTATTGAAAAGAATACCAGATTATACGATGCTTATAAACAAGAGCAAATATATGAAAGGTATCGACACAGATTTCATATTCAAGATAAATTTATAACAGCTGAAGCTAAGGAAAAAGGTTTACGAGTTTCAAGCAGAGACGAAACTGGGGTTATTATAAATAGTATAGAATTAGAAAGAAAGGACCATTGGATGGTGGGTACCCAATTTCACCCCGAATTTAAAAGCCGTCCTTATAATCCATCTCCCTTATATTTGGAATTTATTAGGGCATGTATTAAAAATACAAAAAGATAAAATGGAATCTTATTAATTTTTAATAAAATTATTTGGAATTTTATTCAATCTCAAGAATCCTTTTTGCAATCTTTTTCTTTTCTTCAAGATCTGCTTGTCGGGTAATCATTATTCTCTGTGCTTGGGGCGATCCTGCTCCATGCATGGATTCTGTTCTGTAACTTACAGAAGCTACACCCATAGTTAAATTCTCTATAAAACGTAGAACTTTATATCTATCTTTAGCACATATCCCTTCACATGTAGTTAAATATTTTTCAATTAAATGTCCAACTTCTTCAGAATTCATATCTGCTTCAGAAGGCATTGTACATATGATTCCTCCTGCAAGATCTTCTGCTAATCTTCCTATTTCGTAAGGAAAGCGTGTTACATTTTGTTTACATACATTAGCTAATAGCATATCCATTTCGTAATTTCCTGCCTCTCTTTGGAATCCTAAGGAACTACATGCTATACCACAACTATATAATGTTTCATTTAAATGGATCATTTCCACAAGCTTATCTTTCACATGAGATGCTTTTTCAGTACCATTGTATTCACTGATTAAAGCTGTTGCACCAATTAACGCATCACCCACCCCTACTTTGCATCCTCCATAGGATTGACGATGAAATCCAGCAAAACGGTTAACTAATTCTCCTGAAAACTCAATTTCACCTTTCATGAAAATATTTTCTTTAGGAATAAAAACATCCTCAAAAACTACAAATATTTCTTGACCACCATACTTAAAATTTCCAATATCTAATTTCCCTTCCTCTAATTTTCGAGTATCACAAGATTGCCTACCATATATCATAGTAATTCCCTTTTCATTAGTATCTACACCAAAACTTACTGCATATTCTTCTTCACCTTCTCTTAATCTGAGAGTAGGCATAACAATAGCTCTGTGAGAATTAAGAAATCCAGTTTGATGAACTTTGGCACCTCTAACGACGATGCCATCTTCGTTTTCATTAACAATATGCAAAAATGCATCAGGATCTGGTTGATCTTTTGGTCTTATACCTCTATTTCCTTTAGTATCTGTCATTGCTCCATCTACCATTAGATCTTGTGTTTGAACTTCAATCCAATATTTTTTAAATCTATCGTGATAATATGTATTATATTTTTTATCCAATTCATAAGTTACACTATATAAAGCATTCGCTGTATCAAAGCCTACACACCTTTGAAAACAACATGCTGTTTGTTGTCCTAATAATCTTTGCATCTTAACCTTTTTAATTAGATCATCTACAGATTGGTGAATATGTGTAAACCGATTTATTATTTCTCCTGTTAGATGTGATTTTGTGGTCATTAAATCTTTAAATTCTTCGATTTGGGCTAATTCATAAATTTTCATTACTGAATTAATCGAAGGCTTAACAATTGGATGATTCCAGAATTCTTCAACTTTTTTCCCAAACATATATAAATTAACTGGCCTTTTTATGCTTTCAAAATACTCTTCTGGAGTTTTTAATGGCATTTTTTTATCCTCATTTATTTTATTTTGTTAATTGATAAAAATGTGATTAATTATTAAAAATATCTTTAATACAAGTTAAGATCTTGCTTCGGTCTTTTTTTTTTTAATAAGGAATCTTCAATTTACAAAATACCCTTTTCCGAAGCTTCTAACATGTTTTTAATGTGGATTAAGAAATCGTCATTTGTACATAATGAGGAAAGCTCTTTTTTAGCTATTTCTGCGTCATCACTTCGCTCTCTAAACTCAAAAGGAGATAAAATGCCTGAAGAACTTTTCTTTTTTAATTCTTCCACAATTTTTTCTATCTCTTGATTGAATTGATTTATATTATTTAGATAATCTGATAATGCTGCTGGGAGATTTGGATGAATTTTTTTCAATATATTAGAAAATTTTAATAAATTTTTAGAGAAAATTAGTCTATTCTCGAGAATGTCATTAGCTTTTTCAGAATCATTAAGAAGCTTAAACATAATATCATAGAATTTTAATTCATTTTTATCCCTATTAAGAAATTTCGTTAAATTCCTAATTTTATCAGACGTGTCTAAATCCTCCATCAGTTGATATTCTCTTATTTTATCTTCAGTTTCTTTAATCTCTAAATTCAATTGCTCTAATTTCCAATTACTCAGATATGTATCCAATTTCATTATTTTCTTTTGGTATTCTTGTTCATCGAGAATAGTTCTAGTTATATTAAGAACATCTGGTAAACAATCATACAAATACTTTAATAATGATATATAAATTGTATGCTCTGTATTTGCAATAGGTCTCTCAAAAAATTCAATTGCATTCATGTTGTTACTTAGTTCCAATAACGATTTGAAGAATTTTCTAATAGTCAGCATGTTTTTTTGAGCATCTGTCGCTATTGAATACATCTCTTCAAAATATCTTTTATAAAATCTTGTTGCTAAATCAAGTTCCATTAAAAAATTATTTACTAGTGGGATTAATTCGCCTGATACACTTGTTTTTTTGTATTGTTCGCCGATATCTTTTAATTTATCCTCTTCTCTAACAGTTATCATTTTTACAATAAACTCCGGAAAATCTTTTGTAATAATATCATATGTTTTAATGAAATATCTTTTCTTACTTAAAATAGGGATTATAGTATTAATTGTCATGGTTCTCTTTTGAATAGCTTTAAAATCTTCATCTAATATTGTATTGATATGATCGTCTATTTTCTTTTTATTCTCTGGATTTGAAACTTTTCTATCTTTTAACAATTGATTAAGTCGAATTGATCTAATTTGAGCATTTCGTCCACCAAAAATTTCTACAAATATCCCCCCTAGAATTCTAAGAGCTAAAGCTCCTGCTAATATTTTATCCTTCTGTTCATCAACCAAAATTTGATTTGTTAGCATATTCATCAATCTAAACATGAATGTTTTTTCTTTTTCTCTTGGTATTTCTAAAATTTTGGATCTATATTTCTCAATAATTTGTTCCTCTGATAATTTATTTTCCCATAATAAATCTAATATACTATCTCCTTCGGATTTTGGGAGTATATCTAAATAGCGAGGGACTATTTCAATTAAAGCTTTAGCCCAATTTGAGTGCTCAATTGCTAATGGAATTTCTTCATGAAGATCAGATAATAAATCATGAATAAATCCTCCTTTTTCTAAAACTTTAGGACCACTATATTTTCCTAAGGTATGATCAAGTATTTCATCAAAATTGGGTTCTAAAGAAAAAGGCATACGGATTTCTATTTTTTTCAGAAATTCTAAATACAAATCAAATAACCCACGGACTTTATGGTTGGATCTATTTATAATGAATTGATTCATTTCTGCTTTATTTAAATCACCAACATCTACTAAAGAATTAGCAAACATGATTGCTCCATTGAATACTAGTTCTACTTTTTCAGGTTCATGATAGGAAGCAGTTTCTGAAAATTTGAAAATATATTTAGCCAGATCCGAACCAAGATACTCTCTGTGTTGTTCTGGTATTTGGTTAATTGCATCTAATAATTCCTCTATTAGCATCTGAATCATATCTTGTCCAAGAATGAGAGAATATTTTTTTTCTGCTCTTTTTAAAAAAGCTTCTACGTCTGTAAATTGAACTCGTTCCTTTTCTTCTCCAAATAAATGAGTTAAAATATCTTCTAAGTTTGTACAGCTATCTGGTATATTATTTTCTTTAGCTACTTCAATGCAAGTTTTAAACAAATCTAATAAAGATCCTAATTTATTCTCACTTCTTTTTCTTATTTCTTGATTAATCTGATCTCTATTCTTTCCTTCTAAATTTGTAATTGAGGTTGAAAATATTAAAACATTAGTCAAAACACTATCTAAAGTATTATTATCCAACCCGTCAAGATGTTGAGAAATTGTAAATAAATGTTTTGACATTTCAGAGCTCATATAATCTCGGTGAGCTTCATCTATTTCATCGAAAGCTTTCTTAATTTTAACAGAATATTCTTGAGTCTTATCATTTCCTAATTTCTCTAAAAAATTTTTTTCGGCACGCTTAATAAATAATTCAACATCACTCAACTGGGCA
>JBHLQA010000183.1:4501-6801 GCA_048885285.1 Candidatus Odinarchaeota archaeon | reverse complement strand
TCCATCAAAAAAATCTTTTAAATTATTAAAAATATAATAAATAAACGTAGTAAAGCATTCAAACTCAAAAAACAATATAAGAAAGAAAAATGGGATTTAAAGGTATTGGATGGGGAATAGTTTTCCTAATTACTGCAGTGATATATTCTGCGATTCCCACTTATTTAATAATAAGATTTTGGGTTTGGTTAAATAGTTTTCCAGTATATACTTTATCATTATTCATGCTATTTTTATGGATTGTAGCTATAATTGTTGTTTTAATATATATTGTAGCAATGGTAAGAGCTATTGTTCAAAGAAATAATGAAGAAGGCTTAGGTATTCCAAAAGGAGTTAAAGGTTTTGGATTAGTTTCAAGTATTGTAGTTCTCTCATTTATGTTAATTTGGTATTTTATTTTTAACCAAATTGCTTTTTTCTCTATGATACCTCCCTAAGTTATTTTTAATAAATAACACACATTATTATTTTAAAGATAATTACTAAAATTTAGAATATCTAGCTATTTATCTAGTTAATGCATTAAGACTTTCAAGATTCTGAAAATAAATTTTGGATTTTTTAAAATAAATTTAAAAAAGAAAGAAAGAACAAAAGGGACTTTTAGTAGTTGGAAGAGAAAAGCTTTTGGAAAATCCATATCTCCATATAAAGAAATTTTATTTTCAATTTTAGTAGATTTTATTATTTGAAACAATTTATAAAAATCATTAGCTGTAAATCTTTCTAAGATAGACCGAATTAAATAATGGATTTTTAATTCTCTTCCTACAATAGATCTACACGGATTTTCATAATATTTTTGAATAGTTTTTTTTGAAAATTTATCATATGCAAAACATTTTCTAATACAGTTTGCTGCATATTTTGCTGCTATTAATAGCATTATTATTCCTCCCCCTGTACTAGACTTAACTTGACATGCAGAATCTCCTAATAAAAAAATATTATCAAATGAGAGTCTATTCATTAAACCATAAGGTATAAGACCCCCTTGCTGATCGATTTTTTGTTGAAAATTTATATTAACTTTATTTAAAAAAATTCGAAAGTTATTTGCTATGTTTTTTGAACATGCTATGCCTATACGATAGATTTGCTGTCCTTCTGGAACAATCCATCCAAAAAGTTCCTTCCATCTTTTATCAAAAAACATTACTGCTTCATCTTCATTAAATCGTGCTTTAATACGGATTTGGGTAGCATATAAATTTTTATTCTTTATTCCTAACAAACTAGCTATTGAAGAAGAGGGCCCATCGCAGCCAATCAGCATTCTTACTTTTATCTTTCTCTCTGATGTTTCAATAAGTATATACTTTTGATGATTATCTCTTTTATATTCAAAGTTCTTAAATTTTTCTCCAAGGAAATATATTATATTTTCACTAGTTTTTGTTTTATTAAAGAATAAACAATCAAAAGCAATTCTATCTATGATATAAGGCCTATCATTTCCTGATAATTTAATATATACTCCCGTTGGACCTATGATTTTAGCAGTTTTAACACGATTCAATACTATTTCATGAGGTAAATCAACTAATTTACTCAATTTTTGAGAAACTATCCCTGCACATTGAAAAGGAAGACCAATCTCTTTATGCTCTTCTATAACTGCAATTTTCAAATCACTGTTAGATAACAAATAGCATAAATAATTACCAGCTAAACTTGCTCCAACGATAGCTAAATCGAATTTCTCCATTTTTTGATCCATTAAAAGAAATAAGTATTATAGAAATTAGAATCTTATCAATTAGGTATTTTATACTATAAATAATTGGTATTATCATAATAGAGAGTACTCTAAAGAAGATTGAAATAATAAAGATAAATTTAGGTTGTCTGAAAATAAGAATGGAATAGTTAAATTTTATAGTTTTAAATATTTTTTTTCATTTTTCGGGAGTGAACGTAATCCTAAAGAGAGCATCATTCCATATACTACTGCTAATGCAATATTCCTAAAGAGAGGATGACTATCATAAGGTAAATCAGTCCGAGGTATAAAAACGGGAAGGATCTTTTTAACAATATATTTAGTTTCTGGTTTCTCATTATAATATTTTACAATAAGTGATTTAAATTTCTTCATAAGTCTTTTATGTTCTAAAAGGATTTCACGAACATTCTTCTGTCCGTTAACAATTCCGAAATGACCAAAACCTGCCATTAAAGGATTAAGTTTAATAAGATTTTCTAATGTATTCATATAATTTTCATGGTTGTAATATACAGGCATAGATGTGGGCATAGTCAATAATTTAGAACTATGATATAATGTTCCAGCAGCT
>JBHLQA010000183.1:0-4491 GCA_048885285.1 Candidatus Odinarchaeota archaeon | reverse complement strand
TCAATTAGATTATCTTTAATAAAAATTGGAGTTTGGTGATCTGGAGTATGACCAGGAGTTTTTAATATTGCTAATTTTATTTCTGATCCATTAATAGTAAATTTATCAATAATATCTAATTTATTCGGATTAGAATTAAAATTTACACTTGGATTAATTATTTTAAAAGCCTTATCTTCTATAGGTTTCATTTCACCAACAAAATTTCCATATGTACTTCTTCCACGATTCAAATGGTACTCAAAATCATTCAGAAACGCTTTAGTTTTTAAATTTGTGAGAATTTTAACATCTGGATTATAATTTTTAATTTCTTCAAATAATTTCCACATTCCACCATTATGATCGAAATGATGGTGAGAAGGTATCAAATACTTAAATGATGATAAGGAAATATGACTTTTTTTGAAGAATCTTAATCCTTTTTTAACATCTAAGGATGATCCACAATCAAGCAAAACAGAATTGTTATCAAATTCTCCTAAAAACACAGATAACATCCGTTTCGCTCCATAAGCTTTCATATCTATGTGATAAAGATAATCATTGACTTTTCCTGATTTTAGAATTATTATTTCTTCGTCCATAATTAAAGTAGTGAAAATAGAAATAAGAATTATTTTATTATTAAAAATCTAAATGTAAGATTCTAAATTTGAGATAGTGAAAAAAAGAATTTTCGTTAAAGATTTAATTTTTGTTTCCATATATTCATAGATAATTTTAATTCTTCTCTCTCTGGACGACTTAAAATATCCGGATTGGTCTTAAAATTTGTGCTAGTAGAATGAATAGTTTTCAATATACTATCATAACCTTCTACTTTAACATATTCATTTTGAAATTTTTCCAGTGCTAAAGAGATTTCTGTTCCGGTCATAGTATCTATTTTATTTATAATCTCATTAAATTTATTCGATAACGTTACTGATTTGGGTACTTCAGTACTTTCTTGTTTTTGAGGAAGAGAGGTTTCTTCTTTAGGTGATATTGTTATTGCTGGTTGAGATGCAATAGGCGCCGCTTTTAAAGGTTGTTCTAAAACAGGCTTTTTTATAGTTCGAATAACTTCTTTCCGAGCACCCACCCAAGCATCCTCAAGTATTGGTACGAAGATTTTTATGTGTTCTTCAATTATACTACCAATACCTGCTATTTCTGTAACAAAATCACCTCTAAATTCAGTTTTTGAAAGTACACATAAGATTACTTCTTCATAATCTTTATTAATACCCCATAAATTTTGTAAAGCTCGATTTCTATAATCTACATTATCCATCTTATCCAACTCCTGCATAATTTGGCTATGTCTAAAATTTGATGGATCTATATAAGTAGCAATTCTAAAGTTTATTCGTGAAGGTCGAGCTTTAATAGATTCAATATCAATATCTGAAAGAGTAGGTGCTACAATTAAAACTCGCATCTTAGCTTTTGATACTTCTTCAGTTATATGAGCTTTTGCACTTTCTGGAGAACGAATAAACCAGATATCTTTCATAGTAAAGCCCCTCTTCCCCTTAGCTTGATCCCAAAATTCTCTAGTAGTTATTTCGCTAACTTCTAACCTTCTTAAAATATCTGATAAAGTATTGTCTAAAGTATCCACAATTCCCTTTGAGAAAATGTCTTTTATGTTACCAAATGATTGAAATATACCTCCAGAAAGCCCATCAATTCTATCTTCTGCTAATTTTACAGCTTTATTAAAATTATCAGAAATTTCCCCAAAAACTTTTTCTTTATCTTCTCCTGATTTAGCGCTTATACTTTCAGCATTTTTGACCGCTTCTGTCAGTGAATCTTTCATTTTTGAGATAATTTCTGTATTAATCCCTTCTGTTGCTTTTTTCAATTCATCAGCGAATACTGTTTGACTAACACTTAACTGAACATTAAGATTATCGGTAATGTCTTTTAAACGAGATTCAATAACTTTATCAATTACATCACCTACAGCTTGTTGAATTACCCCTAGGCGTAATTTCTGTAAATTATCTGTTACAGTTTTTTTAATGTCACCAAATTGATTTTTCAAATCATAAACTTGATTTCTAATTATTTGTGATGTTTTTGTATTGAGGTTTTCAAATTGTTTTGTTAAAGAGTTAATTTGATTATCTGGGAGTGTTTTAGAAAGATCTCCTAACTGTGAAATATCTTGGGTTATATTTTTTATTTGATCGATTGCTGAAATAGTATCATCAAATTCTTTTTGTTGAGCATGTATTTGAGTTAGCATTTTTTCCTTTAGATCAGTCATTATTTCACTTGAATCTTTTATTTTTTCCATATCTTGTGCTTCTGTTTCAAGTTGAGCGAATGATTTTTCTAACTGTTTAGGTATAGTAGATTTAATATCCGAAATATACGAATAAAAACTCTTTAATTGCGCTATTAAAGCCGCGTATGGGGGTAAAGCTTGATAGTGGGGTGTTGCGCCAACAATTTCCTTGAATAATCCTTTTTCAACAAATTTATCTGCAATTTCTTTACAATTTTCTTTAGGTTTACCAATTAGAATTGCCATCTCTCCGATAGAAACGGCTTCTCTTCCAGTTGTTAGAAAATATAGTTCAATTTCTTCATCTGATAAATCTATTTCACTTAAAACCTGTCTTGTTAACTCTTTCGAATATTCAACATCCTTTTCCTTTTCTAAAACATCTTTTATTTCAAAATTCTCAACTTCTAAATATTGGTTTATAAAAATAATTAATTTGTGGGGCGGTTCACCATGAATATTCTCTTTTTGAATTGGAAACTTTTTTACAGCTTTGTATTCATCAACTGAAATTGGAAATTTGATTTCTTTTAAACAGATTTTACATGTAAGTGCAACATCAACAACATTTTTATCTTTAAATAAGTACATTTTTTACTATCATCTCTAGTTAATTTATAATTTTTAAAATTCTACTTTTTCAGGATAAGTTATTTCTAGCAGACTTAGTGCTTTTTTTGCGATCTCATATGTAATTCCCCCATTAGTTTCTTGACTCTTATATGCTGCTCTTATTTTAGGAAGTAGGTATTCTGGAAATATTATCAATGGTTTTATATCTGTTAATAAACAAATCCATTTTCTTTCATTCTTATCTATAATTTCTGAAATAATGTTTAATTTTTTCAAATCATCTAGTAATATCTCTGTCACAGCAAACTCTGAGAAAATTTTTGGAATTTTATCCAATGGATAATGATTGTGCCTCATCAACACAAAGAAATCATAAACATCAGGATTTAAAAGAATTGAGGCTATTTTTTTTGTTTCTTCTATTGGTTCCGTGTACGGATTATAATTTGAAAAGAATTCTATAACATTTTCTCTATAGAGAGGTAAGAGTTCATTGTTAGTGTCTTTAAAATGATTTAATAGATTTTCATTAGGAACACGACTAAGAATTAAGTCTTTTACGAGAAATAAATATTCTCCTTGATGGGTAAGTTCTCCTGTTTTCTTATTTTTTTCTCCTTTTATCCAATCTCTACGGATAATATTCAATTCTAAAAATGGTTGAAGTAAAATGTCTATATTCGCATTAGGAGCCATTTTTTCCACGGTTTTCTTTATTTCCTTTTTTGATGTAGGTGATTCCCGTAGTATTTCCAAGATTTTTAATCGTTCAGGACTATTATAGATCAATGCTGTTTTTTGAAGTTTATCTAAATTGGATAATCGATCAATTTGAAATATAGTGAATTTTAACTCGTTTTTTAATCTGATATTAATATTTTCAATCAATGAAAGTTGCTTTGAGTTTCTCGCCCTTGTTAATTTGTCAAAAATAGTATCTAATCGATTTCCCATGGTTTTGATTAAATCTTCAAAAATCGCTATTTCATCATCTAGTTCAAAGATAGAGAGTGCTAAATATTGGCTTCCATCAGCAACTTGCTTAAAATAAGACATTACCTGATATGGTGTATCTTTTAATCTTCCTTCATAATAATTACTATAACTATATTTGACACTGGAAAGTCCTGTTGTATGCTGATAAAAAATTGCGAAGATATCATTTTCAACAAGTAATTCTGAAAAATTTTCTTCATCATACTCGTCTTCCCGAAATACCATTTGATTCGGTTCGAATTGTGGTTCTATTTCACCCGAGTCTTTCTGATTTATTTTGAACTGAAATGTTAATATTCCTTGAATCAATTATATCACTTTAAAAAATTGATAAATATATTTTTTGAATTAACATTATATAATACTTACTTAAGTATTATTTATTATTGTTTTTTAATTAAAGTTTATTCTAAATAAATTACTTTAAACATTCAAAATTTCAAATAATCGATTCTATTCATTAAATGAATACCAAGATAAGTTTTAGAAAATACTGTTTTTAAATATTTATTATATTAAATATTTCTTAACTTAATTTGATGATAAGAATAAATTCTTTAAATAGTATTTATAAATGTTTAACTATCTTTCATATTCTGCATACATCTTGAGAAATATACCCGTTTATTTATATAATA
>JBHLQA010000182.1:0-6835 GCA_048885285.1 Candidatus Odinarchaeota archaeon | reverse complement strand
CTGATCGAATATTATGGGATTTATGAAAATAAAATATAACGGTAATCCATTTTTCATCTTCTAACTTATAAAGAAAAGGGAATTGGGAAGGAAAAAGAAATATTTTTGAAATTTCTGCTCTTTTTCCTTTTAATCCAAATCCTTTTGCTCTTTCTAATAGATTTTCTACAAATCCAATAGGAAAAATCTTAAAGGGCTCATAATTCGAATATAAGCATGAATGACATATATAAGAACCATCTATTATCTCCAGATCTGATATTTCACGTTCATTTTTACATTTAGTACATATAGGCATATCTCAACTCCAATAAAAGATAATTCATTTAAAATATTTAGTTCTATAAAAAAAATTTTATAATTATTACATTTTAAATCTGTTTATTAAAAGACCCAATTAATAATTTATATTTTATAAATGGACTATATATTTTATTTTAGATTATTAATCAAAATTCTTTAATATCTCTTTTTTTTATTTTGAATATATTTAAATCATATTTTAATTCTAAAATTAGTAATTCTATTATAAATATGAATAAATACATTGATTTCGATAAAAATAATGAATTATTTTATTATAATATATATTCTACGGATAATAAAGTTGTTATAAAGATACCAATCTACAGGATTAAAGATAATAAATTAAAAAAAGAGAGTAAAATTGAAAAATTTAATCTAACAAAATATATATTTTTACTCAACTGTTAAAAAATAGAGTTATATTTACAATAGGTGATTTCTATTAAGAAAAAAATGAAATATTTAGCAAGGGATAATAAAAGTGATATAAATGATTATTTTTGTTGTATACAAGGGAAATTCTTATTTCATGATATAACTGAATTTAAGGAATTTAGTAATAAAAATGATTTCTTTTCTCTATATGAAGAGATATAAGATAAGATTTTGTGAGGTTATTTCAGAGCTATAAATAGAACTTAATAAGTAGTTTAATATCTATATTATAAATAATTATCAAGAAATAACCCATAAAATATAATTTCCTTGTGCAATAAAGAGATTTTTAACATATTTTAAGTGAATTATATTTAAAGAACAATAAAGATGCTGAAAATCGAACCATTTAATAAATATTACACTAAATATGATAATTGGTTTAAAAAAAATAGATATGCTTATAAATCAGAACTTTTAGCAATTAAAAAAACATTACCTAATAATAAAAAAACCATTGAAATTGGTGTGGGAAGTGGTAGATTTGCCATTCCCTTAGATATTAGAATTGGTATCGATCCTTCAAGAGAAATGCAAAAATTTGCTAAAAAGAAAGGAATTTTAGTTTTGAATGCAGTTGCGGAAAATTTACCCTTTCGGAAAACTTCTTTTAGTTATGTTTTAATAGTCACTACAATTTGTTTTGTTGAAGATATTAATTCTACAATTACAGAAGCTTATAAAATCTTATAATCAGATGGTTCTTAGATTATTGGTTTTATTGAAGAAAATAGTAATATCGGAAAACTGTACAGAGAAGGAAAAAATACTAATGTATTTTATAAAAATGCTAAATTTTATTCAATAAATAAGGTTATTTCTTATCTTAATAGAGTTGGTTTTAGGGATTTTAAATATTATCAAACGATTTTTCATAATTTGAAGGAAATTAATAAAACTGAACCTATTAAAGAAGGTTATGGTGAAGGTTCCTTTGTCGTAATTAAAGCAATGAAATAAATTTTTAGAACCTATTACTGTATGTGAATCACTTGATATCAATTTCTTGGCTTATAAAATAACAAGATTATTGAGTATTATTTTAGAATTATTAGACCTGATTAATTACCTATAAATTTCTTCTGGTAATTCTTTAATAGACGTTCTATATGACTTATTTGCATTAGTCGCTAACTTTTTTATTTTATTTAATGCTTTTTCAAAGTCTATTTGAGAAATTTTAAAGTTAGAATAAACCTTAGGATTAGATAAATCAATATCAGTCTGACAAACACCTCTTCTAATTGCTAGAAGTGTAGCTTCCTCACATAAAGCTTTTATATCCGCACCTGTATAACCATCTAATTCTTCAACTAATAAATCAATATCAACATTATCATCAATAGGACGGTTATTTAGATGAATTTTAAATATTTGCATACGTGATTTTTCATCTGGTAATGGAATTTCAATGTGCCTACCAAACCGCCCTGATCTTAATAATGCAGGATCTAGCAAATCAGGCCTATTTGTAGCTGCAATTAAGATAACATTATTCAATTCTTCTAAACCATCAATTTCTGTTAATAATTGAGCAACGACTTGCTCTGTCACTTTGGAGCTTGAGGACTCTGAGCGTCTAGTAGCAATAGCGTCAATCTCATCAAAGAAAATAATACATGGAGTTGATAAGCGTGCTTTTCGGAATGTTTCACGCACAGCTTTTGCACTTTCTCCTACCCATTTTGATAAAAATTCAGAGCCTTTAACAGATATAAAATTTATCTCTGTTTCATGGGCAAGAGCCTTAGCTAGTAAAGTTTTTCCTGTGCCTGGTACACCATACATTAAAATACCACTAGGGGGTTTAGATTTCATGTGTTTATAAAAACCGGGATATTTCAATGGCCATTCAATAACCTCTTTTAATTGTTGCTTAACTTCCTCCAATCCACCAATATCATCCCATCCCTCATTTGGTTGAGTAAACAATACTTCTCTTAAAGCAGAAGGCTCTATACTGTTTAATGCTTCTATAAAGTGTCTCATTTTAATATCAAGTTGATTTAGAATTTCTTCTGGAATAGGTTTATCTAAGTCAATTTTAGGAATAATTTCACGAATTGCAAGTATAGCAGATTCTTTACAAAGTGATTTGATATCTGCTCCAACAAATCCATGAGTCTTACTAGCTATTATTCTTAAACTCACATCATTATCTAACGGCATTCCTCTAGTATGAATTAATAAAATCTCATATCGCCCATTACTATCAGGAACACCAATTTCAATTTCTCTATCAAATCTACCTGGTCTTCTTAAGGCAATATCAATAGTATTTACTTTATTTGTGGCACCTATAACAATCACTTCTCCTCTTCCTTTTAAACCATCCATAAGAGAAAGCAATTGAGCTACTATTCTTGATTCAACTTGATTCTTTCCTTCATCCCTTTTTGGAGCAATAGAATCTAATTCATCCAAAAAAATTATAGAAGGTGCATTTGATTTTGCTTCTTCAAATATATTCCTTAAGTTTTCCTCACTCTGACCAAAAAATTTACTCATGATTTCAGGACCACTAATGCTAATAAAATGAGCATCGGTTTCAGAGGCAACTGCTTTTGCTAGTAATGTTTTTCCAGTACCAGGAGGTCCGTATAATAGTACTCCTTTAGGTGGCTCAATTCCTATTTTTTTAAACAATTCTGGATGTCTTATTGGAAGCTCAATTATTTCTCTTATCTTTTGAATTGTATCTTCTAAACCCCCGATATCCTCGTATGTTACTTTTTCACGAATTTTTTGTAATTTTTTTCCTATATCACTTATTTCTTCATATGTTACCTTTCTTTCTTTAACTTCATTAATTTCTTCAGTTTGTTCTGTGAAAATTATTTTAGTATTCAAATTGATTATAACCGCTTCTGATTTTGGAGTATAATCTACAACAACTAAATCAATTCTATGTCCCATTGCATAGAAACTTAGACTATCATTTATTGATATAACTCTTTTTTCTAATTTCCTTGCTAAAGCTTGAGGATCTCGTGGGATTAGATAATGAGTAAGACCTGTAAATGTAATAGATTCAGCGGGATTTGCATTAATCTTTTTTATTTCTACTAAATCATCAATCGAGGCACTTAAATTTCTTCTTAGAGAAGGATCGATTCTAATAATTCGTTTTCCTTGATCCTCATCTCTACCTGATAATAATTTAGCAACTGTTATTTTATCTATAAAAGGATGAGAAATTCTAATGATATCGCCAACTTTTAATTTTAGGATATTAATTATTTCAGGATCTAGTCGTACTATCCCCCTCCCAGCATCCTCCTTAAATGCATCTTTAACTCTTAACTTTAATTCTGATTCTTTACTCTCCTTACTCAAATATAATCCCTCCCTTTTTATTTATTTAAAATAATAAAAAATTTGAAAAAAATAATTTAGGTTTATTTTCTCTTTCTTTATTTTTTTAGAAGTTCCTTAGCGACCTTAAATGCATAATTATAATCAAAAATTTTTAATCCCTTAGTATTTGAAGCTTCTTTTAATATTTGACTTTCTGAATTAGCTTTTAGACGTCCTAGAGCTAATGCTCCAATTCCGAAGATCCCTGGATAGATCTCATCATTTTTATGTTTTGGCTTAAGACCTTCAATACCATATGGCGGTACTAAATTAATATCTATAATTATTTTTTTACTCGGCAACCTTTCCATCCATTCTTGAGTTAGAATTTCAACACCTGCAGCTGCTAAAGACCATATAATATTAGCATCCTTTACAATATCAAATCTTTGTTTAATTAAAGGAGCAAAAAGACCAGAAATTTCTGTTGCTCCCTCTCCTGCTTCTTGAGTGAGGCCTTTTGCTAATTTCTTTATAAAATCCTCATTAGACTTATCCCATGTTTCCACTAAAAAAGTATTACATCCAATTTTTGCAGCTAAAATCGCAGCTATTCTACCAACGGGCCCCGCTCCAAATATTACTACTTTTTTATCCTCTAAATCCTTAATTCCATGTTTCCTATTAGCTATATCCAGAGACATTGCAACTACTGCGGAAGCTGTAGTATGAGATCCTCTGGGATCAATTATAATAGGACATTCAAAAGGAGGGATTAAAGATTTTTTCGCTGCTTTTGCTATTTTCTCCCCTTCTTTAACATCTGAACCTCCAATAAAAAAAGTTGTAGGTGCATTAGGTTTACGAGAAAAGATAGCATCTTGTATTAATTTTGGTACGTATTCGGCTTTCATTTTACTAATGGGTATAACAATATCAAATCCTGCATCATATGCCATATTTATATCAAAAGGAGATGCATTATCATCTGTATCAAAGAAATAACAAATTTTATCCATTGTATCCTTCTTTTTAATGATTATTGGAGTCAATTCAATAATCGATTTTTTTCCTAAAATACTTTCAACCTCTCTTTCAACCATTTCTACCAACCTTCTTTTTTTTAAAAATAAAATATAAAATTATAAATTAAGAAATTTCAACTTCTAAATCTTTTTCAAATATTTCCTTAACATCTTCAGTTTTAATTGTCCTTTTTATTCTTATTTGTTCGACTTCAATACCTAATTCTTCTGAAAGTTTTTCAAGACCATTAAAGTGGTTAATATCACAAATAAATATAGCTTTGAAATTAGTTGCTTCTATTTTTCTAGCAAGATCTAAAATTTTCATCATCATCCATGCTTCTCGAACTTTATATCTTACTTCATCTTCTTGAAATTTATAATCTTGTTGCAAATAATCCTTCCATAATACAATTCGATAAAAAGTATCGTCATTATTAGGAATACCTCCATTACTTTTCATGATTTCCTCAAGTTTTCTACCGAGATGCTGAATCATTGTTCTATGCTCTTCTAAAGCGGATGAAAGATATAATTCAGCATTTTCTGAAATATCAGCATAAGCAAAAGGTATATTTCGCATTTGAAATAGCTTTTTTAAAGGATCCTCTGAATTATTTGTAGTATTCCAAAAATTTGGTCTTTCCTCCAATGCAACTTTAGGTTTATATTTTTCAATTAATGAATCAATTAATTGAATATATTCCTTAGAAATTAATCGAAGATTCCAAAAAAGATCTTCCTTTAAAGTCTTTGGAACATCAAACCACCAATCGATAGGAAATTCGCTTTCTATCAATACCAATTTTAACTTTTTATTTTTTAAAGGTTTTAATTCTAATACTTCTGGCATTTTTTTTATCCCCTCATTTTTTTATTTAAAATATTATATTTTTTACAGTATGTTTTTTATTATAGGATATTACTTTTACACCTAATTCTCTTAAATTTTCAACTATTTGTGGACAAATGTCTTCACAAATATCTTCTTGTACAAAATGAACGAAAAATATTACATCTTTTTTGAAAGATGATGCTAAATCTAACATTTTCTTTACAATCCATTGAGGTCTTAATTTTAAACTAAGAAATATTTCTCTTTCTTGAATTTCTTCTGTTAACAGGTCAATCCAATTTTTTAAACTCAAACCCTTATATGAATCCTTATCCTCCATACTTTCATATTCTTCAAATAATTCATTTTGGAACTCTTGTTTCTTAAGTATTTCTTGATATAAATATCCCATAGCATAATCAGGAATATCTACTTGAAAATATGGAATTTTTAACTCATTCAATATTTTTGCGAATTGAGTCTTATTAAATTCTTTCATATCCACTTGAAAGTCTACAGTAACAAAGTCTATATTATTCTTTTTTAAGAATTCAATTAGTTTTGAATGTTCTTCATTTTGGAAATATTTAGCACTTTCTTTAGATGACATATATACAACAATTTTTTTATTCTTTACTGGTTTTAATTCCAATACTTCCATTTTAATCATTCACCTTCGGTTTTAGCTTTTATTAAATCTATTTCAATAAATTGATTAATTTTTTTACTATATTTTCCTATTAACCTAATTAAAAGGTTAATTTTATTCTAATTAAAAGATTAATTAAATGAAATTTAAATAATTTGATAAGAGTTATTTTAATTAGTCTGACAATAATAATTATCAATTTTTCTTTTTTTTCATTTTTGTATTCATGAGAAAAAATAGATTTTATTCAATTTTATAGCCAATTGAATATATTTTAAATTTTAATTT
>JBHLQA010000181.1:0-6855 GCA_048885285.1 Candidatus Odinarchaeota archaeon | reverse complement strand
GTGGAATAAATGAATTTATAAAAATCACCTTAAAAAAGAGAAAGAAAATGGAGAAATTGAAACCTTAAAAGATTAATCCTTGAAGGATATGAATTATTTAACAAAAAAATGTCAAATTATGAATTAGAAAATGAATAATATGAATAAAATAATAAATTGGGGAATTTTAGGATGTGGTAGGATAGCGCATATGTTTGCTGAAGGATTAAATACACTTCATAATGCAAAATTAGAAGCTGTTGCTTCAAAAACACAAAATAAAGCTGAGAGTTTTGGTAAAAGGTTTGGTGTAAAAAATATATATAATAATTATGAAGAATTAGTGGAAAATCCTGCAGTAAATATAATATATATTGCTACTACTCATAATTTCCATTATGAAAATGTAATTCTCTGTTTAAATCATGAAAAACCAGTTCTCTGCGAAAAACCTTTTACTCTAAATGCAGTCCAAGCTGAAAAGATAATTAAGATTGCCCAAAACAAAAAAATATTTTTAATGGAAGCAATGTGGACAAGATTTTTGCCCTGTATTGTTAAGTTAAATGAATTGTTAGACATGAATGTTTTAGGTGAAATTCAGCACTTTAAAGCTGACTTTGGGATTAAAAAGAAATTAGATCCTAAAGAAAGGTTTTTTAATATTGAATTGGGTGGTGGGGCATTACTTGATCTAGGCGTTTATCCTATTTCATTCGCAAGAATGATATATAAACAATCTCCTTCAAGAATTATGAGTAGTGCATACATAGGAGAAACTGGAGTGGATGAAAAGTCTTGTTACTTATTTGAGTATGAAAACGGACAAACAGCTATGCTCTCTTCCTCAAATAGGCTGATCATGCCGCATAATGCTTCTATATTTGGAACCAAAGGATATATTGAGATTCCTAATTTTTATCATCCCTCAAGAATGATTTTAAAATTGGAAGATAAGCAAACGAAAACAATTAAGATACCTTATAAATCAACAGGTTATAATTATGAAGCTAAAGAAGTTATAAATTGTCTAAATAATGGAAAAATTGAAAGTAAAATCATGCCATTAGATGAAACTTTAGAAATAATGAAAACTATGGATCTTTTACGCTCTCAATGGGATTTTAAATACCCTAGAGAATAAATATTTATTATATTTGAAGTATACTAATATACTAAAGATATTGCCATTGGACTATTGAACTATAAAATCCTTATAAAATTCATCTTCCATTGAATATTTCGTTTTATTATCCTTTTTCTTATAGATATATCCAAATAATAATCCAACTATACTCCCAACAACAAGCCCAGTAATAATTAATACTTCAAAACAAAGAAAACACCACACGATGGACCTTTGAGATAATATACATATATAAAGAGTAGGTGGAATTGCTGATAATGATCCTCCCACAATACCTACCATAATACCTATTATTAAAGGAGATTGCTCAGGTTTTCTATTCTTCAAAGCAAAAATAACACCAATAATTGATCCAAGTAAGAAATCAACATCTCTAAACAATAATATTCCCCAAAAATTAAGGAACATTACGGAGATAAAAGTGATTAAGACAAAAATAAGAATGCTATAAGTTATTATTGGGATTCTTTGTCTCTTGGATTTTTTTTCCTCATTTCTTATTTTATTTGAGTTAGAAATTTAAACCACTCAATTTAGTTGTTATTTCTACGAATTATTACCTTGAGATTATAAAAAAAATAATAATTTAAGAAAGTTATTTTAATTGATTTTTTTCTGTGAATTTTTATCAAAAATATGAATCCTATTTGTATCAAATGAGATCCATACCTTTTCACCTATATTTAGGTCTCTATTAATAATCGATACTGCAATGAGAGGATTACCATTCACTTTCAAATGAAAAATATTTTCCCTCCCTAATGGTTCAATGACCTCCACATCTGCCTGTATTCCATTATCTTTATTTTCCTTTGTAATGACAATATCCTCAGGTCGAATTCCTAACTGAATTTTTAATGATTTTGTCTTTTCTATTATTTCATTTCCATTTGCAAGTTGATATGAAAAAAAATCAGATTCAACAATAACTTTTCCCTCTCTCTTAACAAGACTACCCTCAATTATATTTATAGGAGGATTTCCTATAAATCCTGCAACAAATAAATTTTTCGGATTTTCATATATTTCTTCTGGTGTTCCTACTTGTTCTAATACACCATCATTTAAGATCGCTATCCTATCTCCCATTGACATAGCTTCTGTTTGATCATGTGTAACATACACAATGGTAGTACCCATATCTTCATGTAATTTCTTCAATTCTGCTCGTGCATAAACTCTCAATTTAGCATCAAGGTTTGAGAGTGGTTCATCCATCAAGAATATTTTAGGATCTCTAACCATTGCCCTCGCCAATGCAACTCTTTGTCTTTGTCCACCACTTAGTTGTTTTGGTTTTCTATCTAAAAGTTTAGATATTCCTAAGCGTTGGCTTACATCCTTAACTTTTGACTCAATTTCACGCTTAGCTATTCCTCTAATTTTTAATGGGAAGGCAATATTGTTAAATACTGTCATATGTGGATAGATCGCATAATCTTGAAAAACCATAGCTGCATCTCTATTTTGAGGTCGTATAAACTCTCCACTCTTTGAGGAACTAAGTAATGTTTCCCCTAGCATTATTTCTCCCTCATTTGGTTTGATAAGTCCAGCAATACACAATAGTGTAGTACTTTTCCCACATCCAGAGGGACCAAGTAAGATAAAGAATTCTCCGTCGATTATTTCAAGGGATACATCTATAAGAGCTAAAGTTTTTCCATATTTTTTCGTTAAATTCTTTATTGAAACATTTGCCATTTAATATCACTTTTAACCTTTTATAGCTCCTGACATGAAGCCTTTTATTAAATATTTTCCAAGTATTAAATATACAATTAAAGATGGTATTGTGTACCATAGAGTTCCTGCCATTTGAACATTCCATGCAGTAACAAAACCACCCTGCAAATTTAACAATGCTACGGAAGCTGGTTGTGATAAACCTGCTCCTGTTAAAACTAAACCAAAAAGTAAATCATTCCAAATTTGAGTAAATTGAAAAACTGCTGTGACCACAAAAGGTGTAGCAGAAAGAGGTAATACAACATGAATGTATGTGTACCCTATTCCCGCTCCATCTACTTTAGCCGCATTTATAAGGCTATCGTGAATACCATCATAAAAACTCTTAAACAAGAGGGTACAAATAGGGATTCCATAAGCAACATGTGTTAGGATAAGACCAGTTATCTCACCATATAACCCTAGCTCAACTATTATTTGAACTAAGGGGATGAGTACTGATTGATAAGGAATGAAAATTCCAATGATAATAAGAAGAAATATAGTATTGGCTCCTCTGAATCTAACTTTAGTTAATATATAACCCGTCATAGAACCTAAAACACAAGATATTATGGTAGCAGGTATTGTAAACATAAGACTATTTAGAATGGGGGTTCTCAATTCTTTAAAGGCTGTTCCAAACGGTTCCAAAGTTGGATTAATAGGTGGTTGTACAGGAGATGAATAGATTAAAGCTTCCTGGGTTTTTAAAGCAGTCATGATGGCACTCCAAAGAGGAAGTAGAGTCAAAAATATAAAAAATATGAGTATAGAATAAAGAATTACTCGGTTAAGATGTGGTAGTCTCTTTTTTATTGAAGCACCATTTTTTCTTTTCATTATTTTTCCCTCCTATATGTTAAATAGAGGTAAGGTACAACTATTATCAGTATTATTACCAATAATATTGTAGAGATAGCAGATCCATAAGAAAAATTATTTTTACGAAAAACTTCCTTGTACATAGTTAAAGGCAAAATTTCTGTTGCATAGCCGGGACCCCCATCAGTTAAAACAAATATTAAATCAAATGCTTTAAGAGCAAATACAATGAGTATAACAAATCCCGTAAAGATTGAAGCTTTTAATTGAGGGATTATAATACGGGTATACTTCTGAAATCCTGATGCACCATCTACTGCTGAAGCCATAATATGAGATTCAGGGATGGATCTTATACCAGCTAGAAAAATTATCATCATATATCCTGAATATTGCCATATTAATACCACACATACCCAAACTATTGCCCAATCAGGATTTAAGATCCAATCATTTTTAAGAAATCCAAGCCCTATAATTTCAAATATACTGTTTAAAACTCCTGTTCTAACATTATACATCCAATTCCATAAGAATCCGGTGACTACAAAAGAAAGTGTAAAAGGGAGAAGATAAATAAGTTTAAAAACATTTTCTTTCCTTACTTTTTGATCAAGTAATATTGCTAAAAAAAGACCCATTATAAGACTCCCAGGGACAAATATTAAAATTAAAACAATGTTATTCCATAAAGATGTTAAAAAAATATCATCAGTAAATAAATCTAAATACTGACCAAAACCTTTAAAGTCATAACTTGGTCTCAAACCCTCCCAATCAGAAAAAGATACAACGACATTCCAAATAATACAAATATAGATAAAAATTGTTACAAGGACAATAGGTATTATAAGGAACAATATTGTAACTATTGTATCCCTTGTTATGATATTTTTAAGTGACTTCATTATTTTTAATGCTTCTAATTTTTTTATGAATTTTTTCTCGATATTAATTAATTAAAAAATTCCCAATTTTACTTTTAAATAAAAACCTATTAAAGATATTGAATACACAAACCTAGCAGACCTTCTTTTTATCTGAATAGATTCTAATAATATAAAATAAAAACACATACTTTAAAAAAAAAAATAATAATTTAAATTTATATTTTATTGTATTACATATTTAATCTAGCTGCCACACTGTAGTATAATCAGCTGCATTATCAGATGTTTGATCCGCTAATGCTGTAGCAGTTTGTGATGCTGATGCGGCACCAGAGACAAATGCATTTATTATGAATCTTAATTCTGATGAGAAAGACTGAGGGGCTCCACTTCCATGAGCAACACTAGGGAACATATAAGTTACAGACTCAAAGTCTGAAAAAGTCCAATTATGATATGGTTTATATAAAGAAAGGTTAGAATCTGTACGCGCAGATATCGAACCTTTTATTGGATTAAATGTATCTTGACCTTCTTTAGAAGCAACGATTTCTAACCAATTATATGAATTTTTTGGATGTGCTACACCTGCAGGATGTTGAAATGCATCAATAACAAGACCATACATATCATCAGTTCCAGGCACAGCAATAGTTCCATAATCTTCATCATATGTTTTGTTAGCAATTAAGAATTCCCCATTAGCCCAATCACCCATGATATTAAAAATAGCATCTCCCTGGATTACTAAATCAGTTGCTTGATCCCATGAGATAGTTAAATCTGGATTGCAGTAATCTAATATTTGATCCAAAATATCTAAAGCTGCTAAAATATCAGTATTGGTTCCAGATGTAATTTCACCATTTATCCAATCTTCATAAACATCAATGCCTTCTCCTGCAAGAATTTGTTCAAAAAGATGGCCTTGGGTCCAAGCTTCACCTAAAGCTACAGCATTTTTACCTGGATTTGCTAATTCAAAAGCATCGCATGCTGCAAAAAATTCTGTCCAAGTATCTATCTCCTTGGGATTAACGCCAATAGCTTCAAGTTCATTTAAATTATACCATACTACATTAGACCTGTGGATATTCACAGGTACCATATAGTAGTCTCCATCGAATTGACACATACTTTGTACAACTTCAGGGATAACATCTTCAAGGTCCAAATCAGCCCACAAATCATTTATATTATCTAATAAGTCTGCTCTATAATATTCGATACCCTCATATCCCGCATGCATCTGGAAAGCATCTGGGGCTTCTCCTGCAAGTACTAAAGAGGTAATAATTGGAATCATGGTTGTCCCAGATCCACCTGCTACTGCTAATTCTGTAACTATAGTATCAGGATATTGAGTCTCAAAAAGATCAACTAAGGCTCCAATTGCTGTAGCTTCTCCACCTGAAGTCCACCAGTGATAGATCTCCAGAGCATCTGTTTCTTTTTCTGAAGGAGCAAAAGCAACATAGGAGACTCCTGCTACAATTGCTGCTGTAGAAATTACAGCAATTAAGACAAAAATGATAGTCTGTTTATTTTTTTCCATTTTTTTCTCTCTTTTTAATATTTTCTTATTACTTTAGTTCAAATTTTTTGATAGATATTTTAATATGTAAAAAACATTATAAAAGATTATAAGGACTAAATTTTTCCAAAAATTTTTAAAGTATTCGATGATTAATAACAGAATTGAGTATAGTCTCAGTTTGGTTACCTTTTATATTTTTCATCACTCTATTTAAAAATTTATTCTGAAAATGAAATATAGAAATGTACATCAGCCAATATCATTGGAAAATCCTACTGTTCAAAAAGTAATAGAGATTGCTGAAGAATTACTTAGTCAGAATAAAGTTTTAAAAGTAAAAAAACTCTACAACATTGCAGTTAGATCCTTGAAAATTCCTGGTAAAAATGTTTCAGAGATAATTCAATTTTTGAATAACAACAAAATTTTAATTGATGGAACAAAACATACAAGAGAGAGTATATTATTGAATTTCTATAGGAAAAAACTCTATACTGTGATTAATAATAACAATGGAGCAACGTTCTCTTTTTTAAGGAAGCATGTATTCACACATCATTCTGGAAGTTCGGGGCAATTAATCTGGCATTTAAACATGCTTCTTAAGTTTAAATATATTAAAAAAACAAAAATAGGTAATTTCTCTTTATTTCTCCCCATAGAACTCGATAATGATGTTGGAATCTTATATTTTTTTATGAAAGATAATCTCAATCGAAGTATTATCACACTAATAATGAATAATAAAA
>JBHLQA010000180.1:0-6867 GCA_048885285.1 Candidatus Odinarchaeota archaeon | reverse complement strand
TTAGGAGGATAATTTTTATTTTCTAAAAGAGAAATAATGTTAATATTATTATTAATTCATAAATTCATTATTTAAAATATAAAAATAATCAAAAAAGAACTATTATGTCAAATGAAATTCCAGAAAACGTAAAAGAGTCTTTAAGGTCTATTGGGCTTACCGATTATGAGATTTCAATATATCTCACCTTAATAAGTAAAGGACCTATGGATGCTAGGGAACTTTCTGAAGCTTCTGGAGTACCATATTCTAGAATATATAATATTTTAACTCAACTCGAAAAAGAGAAAATGTGGATTATCAAGGAAGAAGAGAGTCGTCCATCCCGATACTTTGCTAAATCACCTGATGAGGCGTTAGTTATTGCTAAAAAACAATATAGTGATAGTTTTTATGAACACTCTAATAAAATCATCCAGACATTAACGCCTATTTATCAATCCCATGATACACCAATTAAGATTGCGCTATATATTCATCGTGGGAGGGATGTATGCATAAATAAAGCTTTATCGTTAATTAATTTAGCAAAAACATCTATTTATCTGGTTTCTAGAAAGTATGAATTTTTAGAAATATTCTATGATGATATAAAAAAAGCTAGAGCTCGAGGAGTAACTGATTTAAGACTTTTGGTTGATGCTGAAACTTTAGAGGATAAAAAATTCCAACCCTTGATTAAAAAATACGATTCAATTTGCGAAATACGATGGAGAGATCAAGTATTTGGTAGTGCTGTAGTTATTGATGAAGGGGAGGACGCCTTTATCGTACTATCTGAAAGTTTCTTTCCTCAAAAAATGTCCTATTTTGGTATTTTAACAGATCATGTAGCGTTTGGACCAGCTTCATTGTATTACTTCGATTATCTCTATAAAACTGCGAAAGAGGTAAATATAGATTAGATTATATTTATTTAAAAATGAAAAACTGAAACGAGCTAAAAAAAGATAAAAAGTATTTATTTTAAAAAGGCTCTTTTTCCCAAATAAATAAAAAGCTCCGATAATTCAAAAAGTGTTAATGGCATAATCAATTGAGCCATACTTGTTCGGAGTTCTTCTTTGTCTTTACCTGCTAGTATTAATTTTCTTATGTCTTCAACATAATCATCCATACCTAAAAATAAAATCTCAATCTTATCTACACCTGTTAATTCCTCAATATCTTTATCTAAATGTTGTTCAACATTATTCAGTAGACCAATTTTCAATTTGGGATTTAAGTCATATTTTTTAATAAGATGATTCATCTCTTCAATAATAATATTTAAACTTAGATTCCAATCAGCACTTTCCTTATATTTAGGAATTAAAATGTCACTAATAATCATCTCATAAAGAGTATTTGGTGCTTTTTTATCAAAATCTACTTCTGCACCGGTTCTTAAATGGATCTTTTTTACATCTGTCATTTCAAATCTTATCCTTTTGAAAATTTTTCTTTATTCTTAATAATTAATGAACTTCGCTAAAATAAATATTTTTATTATTCTATATACTTCAAGAAGAAAAATTTAGTGATAATCTTTTTTTAGTTTCATTGATACGTTCTAAATATTAAATTCGCAAATCAGGATTTATCAATTTCTTTGAATAATTATAGTTATTAAATTATATTTAACTTAACTAAAAACTCTTAAATGATTTGAATTATGAATAAATTTGAAAAAGCTCAACAAATACTCCAAAAATTAAATGCAAATGGTTGGCTAATTGTATGTAATGAAGATAACGATATTCATTCACGATATTTATTAGGAATCGATTCTCATGCTCTTCATGCAATTTTTATCTCTGTAGATGGAAATCATAAAGTTCTTTCGGTAGTTATGGAAGCAAACATGATAAAAAATTCCCTTGAAAAGAAACGGGTTGACGTAGAAGTAATTCAATTTAATTCAACAAAAGATTTTATTGATAAATTATCACCTTTAATTAACAGACCAAAAATAGCTCTTAATTTCGGGGAGAATGTTTTTAAGGAGAATACGACTTCATATGCAGATTACATACCTTATGGAACATACTTAGCAATAAAAAAGATAGCTTCTCAAACTGAATTTATTTCAGCAGCACCTATCATATATGAACTTAGAAGTATTAAAACTCCAGAAGAATTGAAGGATTTACGGAATGTTTGTAAAGCTACCATTGAATTACTAGAAACAGTTCCAGATATTGTAAAAATAGGTATGACAGAACGAGAGATAATGGCTAAATTAGAATATGAATATGCAAAAGTTGGAAGATCCGCTTTTCCGGCAATCGTAGGTACTGGGGAACATTCTGCTGATCCACATCATAACTCTTCTAACAAAAAAGTAATTCCTGGACCACTTCTTATTGATACTGGTATGCAAATAGATCAGATGTGTTCTGATATTACTTGGACATATTGGGTAGGTAATAATCCTTCAGAAGAATTTATTAATGCATATAAAACACTTCATAAATCAAAAGAAATTGCAAATAAGTATTATACTGACGGTACTCCTAGTCGATTACCCGCAATCAAATGTCGTGAATATTTAGCTAATAACGGGTATGATCATGAAAAGTTGTTTTTTCATGGATTAGGACACGCTCTGGATTTTGAGGCTCATGGTGTTGGTCCTCGTGTAAGTTCCTCAGCCCCCGAATATTCTAAACTTAAACAGAATATGGTATATACAAATGAACCAGGATTATATTGGATTGGGAAATGGGGTATCAGATTAGAAGATGATATTATCATAGGCAAAGAAAAATGTGAACAAGTTACCTATACTCCTAAAGATCCGCTCATAATCTGATAAAAAGCTCGATCTGGATTATACTTATCCTCAAAAGTTTATAAGCTAAAATCCTTATTATTTTCTTGAATATATAAAAATTCCTTTTAATAAATCCCTATGGAAGTACGAGGCGCCTTTAAAAAAGTAGTGCATTTTGCCAATTGGGAGTATACGGAAAAGCGCCCTAAATCTGTGAAGGTCTTACGGATAAAGAGTAAAAAACTCTTTTCTTTAGGCATACTTCCTGAACTTCAAATACGAACTATTGGACCAATAGTATATGTAGTTGTCTCTGACTATGGAGATACATTAATGATCTACTTTTTCAATCGAAATGGAGAACGAGAAGGTGGTAGAAACTATGAGTCAACACCTAGATTTTTAAAAAAACTGGATAAATTAACCATTGTAAAATATCAGCTTCCCAAAAAAGAACGTTCTAATATGCTGGATGATACTTTAAGAATTCAAAGAGAATTCAATAAAATACAGCAACATATTAGCAATATATTAGGAATTTATCATAAATATCCCTTTACTATTCTGATAAAGAAAGAGCTTTCATTCAATGCAAATGAAAAATTAGGAGTTGAGAGAGTCAGAAAAGAGCTTCATATCCCACTTGAACTAATCAATAAAAATTATCTTGAATCTCTGGCAACTGTGGAATGGTTTTATTCTTATCTTAGATCTTCAATTCCCATAACAAATATAAGTAATAACCAAGACATCTTAAGGAATTTAGCTATACTACTTAGTGCAATATTCAATATAAAATTCATAGATAAAATAAAGAATTTGAAACTTCAATCCTATGATATTTCAATTCAGGATAAAAAATTTGATTTAAAAAAATATTTCGAATTATCACTTTTATCTCTTATTCATATAAAGTCAAAAAAAAAAATATTGGTTCTACTGAAAAATTATTGCAATATGTTAAAATTACTTAATCGTTATCGGATTTCTCTATCTTTACTTGAAGTAATCCAGTTATTTATCATCTCATGTGAAATATTTAATGTAAAAACTGATACATATGTATTTTATACTGAAGAAAAATCTGAAATAAGCTATTATTTCTACTTTCGGATATTTTCACGAGCTCATGAGATATCAAAAGAACTTAAATTGGAACAATTAGAATTTAAAACTTTTCTATTGTCATATCTCTTTGGACTTCATATTCTAAAACCTGAAGAAATTAATGAAACACCTTATAGTTTAACAGAAGTTATAGAAAACATTGGAAGGCTTATTAAAGATCCAGAGATCTATGAGGGCATTCTAAGGCTTGATGATTTTGTCTCAGATATGATCTCTGAGTATATACTCAAATATCTAAAATTTAACTCTATTTGTGAATTGGAAAATCAAGTATTAGATTTCATATTAGAAATCGAGAATCAAAGTAATTATGTGCTCCAAGACTTTGAATTTGAATTAGTTTGGAAACCAAAAAAAAGAATTGAGCAAATTTCAAAAGAAAAACAGGTTAAATCTCCCGACTTACATGAAAGATTAGAAACCGTTTATCACTTTTTAATTAAATCGAAAGGATCTGTTACCTTAGACTGTCAGATCTCATTTACTAATCCCCTATTTGAGGATGAAATTGTTCGAAAAAACATTAAACTTCAAAAATTAATTGTGAGATAATAAATTTAAATGAAATAAGTTTTAAAAAAATCTATTATCATTATTGATTTGATTTAATTGTTAAAAAAACCATATTTTTTCCTTTTTTCTTTCTTAAATATCTTGAATAATAATTGTAATATGAATTATTCAGTTTGAAAAAGAAATTAGAAATCAAAAAGAATGATAATAAGGAAGAGAAAAAGTCGGAAAACATGATATTCAAAATTGCAAAAAGAGGAGACGTATTTATCTAATAACAGGGTTAAGGGTTGAGGTATTTAGCCGATTCAACGGCATTAGGTATAAGAATATATTTTAGTATCATGATTCTCCGATCTTTTATTTACACTAGATATTCATCAAAAACTAGTATTTAAAAATTTCCTTTTTTTTCACATGAAAAAAATGACAAATATTTTTAAAAAATTTTTCTCTTAATCTCTAGTCTTTTCTCTTTTTTAAGCTCAATTATTAACTTAAATATCTGAAATTTTCCAAATTTGTTACATTTATTAATAAGAAAAATTAAGAAAAATCTAACTGTTTAAAAAAAATTGATAAATAATTATTAAAAATTGTATTCACATAAGTTCAAATATTTACTAGACAAATAAATTAAAAATAAAATTTTAAATACAAATTTATCAAATTCCAATAAATTAGAAAAACTGATTTTCTAAAGATCTAAATTAATGCTTAATCTTGTAATTCTTTCCTAGAGGGGGCACCACGGGAGAGGGAGGTAATTTGAAACAAGGAGAATAAGGATCTAAAGAGTATATTTTGATTCTGATTGAAAAGTTAAGTTTAGCATAATGCTTTGAGATTGATAGAATGCTAGACCGTCCTTTTTTAATGATAAAAATTACGATGGAATTGATTTTAATTTTCCAGAATTTAATAATTCTACTAATTTAATTATGTCCTGATTAGGTAATCCTTTCATTGGGCTTCTTATTGCTTCTTTTGTCTTTCTGGGATGAAAATGATGAGGACGACTGGAAACCAGCCAATGATCATCATAATTATCAAATCTGCATCTATCTAAATCTAATTTTGAAAAAATGATTGAATAACTATATTCTTCATGGTCATTATAAACAATATAAAGATTAATTCCATCAATGAGGATAAGATGAAGTTGTTTATAGGTTAAATCAATAGAAATTTGACTTATTTTTTTTGATAAATTTAGTTCGAGAAGCTCTTTAGCAATTAATAATTTCTCATTTGCTTTCATTCTTGTTTTAACCAATTAGTTTTTTGCTGTTCCAATCGTTCAATTTCATCTTCAAGATTTCTTAAAATTATTGCATCCTCTTCTGCTTCAGTTAAAGTTCCATTCCTAGCATCATCTAAAAATGTTCTAGAAGATGAATAATTCCACTTTCTTAAGATTTTCTCGATTTCCTTCCTTAAACGACCTAATTTAAAGTCAACTAATTGAACTAAATTTTCCTTATCTATTTTTACTTGAGTCAATTTTCTCATTGTTTATAATACAAATCTAAATATAAATATTTATCAGTTAAAAACCAGTTGAAATTGCTATATTAATATTTGATTGAAATATAAATCCTATTCAATTCTTTACTATAATTACTTTTCAGAAGGGGGCACCACGGGGATGGGAGGTAAAAATTATTTAAAAATTTTTCCACTAAAAATTAATATAAAATTAGTCCTCCTCTTCAATGTCGAAATCCGCTAAAACATTCGGAGCAGCATTCAACATTATCTCACAATCACAATGCCCTCCATAATGGTATAAGGTATTCAGAAATATTCTTTGATCACTTTTAGCAATATCCATATTTGTCAAAATCTCTCTTGATAAATCTAAGGTAGTTTTACACTGACCAACCACTTTTTCCAGTCTATTCAAGAACTCAATCACTTGAGTTTTTGATAATGGATACCTAGGTTCCCATTCCAGAGGTGGTCAATGCTTAATGTTTTTTTCAAAACAGTCAGGACAATACCATTTATCAAATCGTTTATAGTAAATTCTATCACCCTCAAGAGAATTACATGTTCCGCATATTAAGATAGATTTATTATATGCATCTTCAAGTGCTTTTTTTTTCCCACTAATATACTCATTTGTATATCTAATTTCTCATGCTTAAAGTCTTCATTTTCATTAACATTTTCATACTGAGAATAAATATTCCGAATTTCAAGATTATATTCTTTTCTTCGCTCCGTTAGAGCACTCCTGATTAAATTTCTAAGGTTATTTCTTAATTTAATTAAATTTTGATTGGTAAGTACTATTCGTTTACCATCTTGTATTATTCTCACATCTTTATAATCTTAATAATATTATTTACAACGAATTAAATATTTACGCATACAATCATAATTATTTCCATTTTGAAACCTATTCAATAATACCAAATAAAAAATTAATAATCCTTTATGCGAAATTAATTACGTCGTTATAAATA
>JBHLQA010000179.1:0-6913 GCA_048885285.1 Candidatus Odinarchaeota archaeon | reverse complement strand
TTCAATATCATACTTTCGTCTCCTTTGGCTTAAAACTTGAAATGGACGCATTTTCTCATAGAAAGGATCCATTGCTACAACTTCCCCTTCAAAAATAACATTTTTTGCTATTACATTTTCTCTAATGACTTGACAAACATCGGGATATTGGTTTGAAATATCCAACAACCGTCTTGAAAATAATATTATATTATCATCAATTTTATGGATTTGAAGTCTTTCTCCATCTAGTTTATACTCTGCAACAAATGGAGTTCCTAATCTTGCAATGAATTCAGTATAAACTTCACGAGAGGCAAGCATGCTAAGAATAGGTATTCCATATTTTATATCAATTTTTTTTACTTGTTCCAATCCTTTTTCTGCTAATATTTTTGCAATTTCACCTAAGTCTGGATATAATGCATAAGCTCTTTCAATAAATTCTTTATTTTCTTTTAGATTAGTGAATGCTTGAACCATGCCCTCTATAATAGTCGGAGATTGAACTCCTACTCTCAATGTTGATGTTATGATTCGTAATAAATATTTCGTTTCTGCTGGTGTACATTTTCTCATAAGTCCTCTTAAAATACCTAGTTTCGTATCATGTGAACCAGAACCTTCAGATAATGCAATTTTTTTTAATTCGGAGTATAATTCAAAAATTTCTATTGAGGCTTTTGATCCCTCATTTAGATTATAATCAAATAATGATTTTTGCTTTTTACTTTTTGATAAGATTAACTCCGCAGCAGCTCCAATATCTCCTTTTTTAACTAAAACATTTTTAATTCTTTTAACATCAACTCCAGAATGTATTGATAAAGCTTCAATTATCATCTTTTCAGCTAATCCCATTTTTGGAAATTGCTTAATATTAGGTGCTAATTGACCTTGCAAAAGGTAAATAATTTTATCTAAGTCTTCAAACTCTTTGCTTTCTTTAATTTCTTTAAAAAAATTTGATAATAAATCGATCATTTCGAGTCTTTTTGTGGTACTTTCAAGTTTTAAGAATAATTGAGATAATCTATTGAATTTCATAGCCAATCATAAATTACGGTTTAAAAAGTAGATAAAATTCAAATCTATATTCTAATAAATAATAAAAAAGAAAGTAATAAAAAATTATATTAGTTTTGAGAGTTCAATAAATTTCTTTTGAATAGCTGTTTTTATTTTAGGATCAACCCCAGAAAAACTATTAGCTGTAAAATTTAGTTTTGAACCTTCTTTAATTGAAAACTGACATATTGGACCATCCATTTGTTCAACAGCAAAACTTCCATCTGGTTTCTTTGAAACCCAAATGTCATCATAGTGCTCCAAAATTGCGGAAAAAACAAAAGCTACCTTTGCATCCACTAATAGATCAGATGTAGATACTTTTATAGCAGGTGCTGGTTGAGTTTCTAATTTAATTGAAGGCATCGGCTCAGGAGTATCATATTCTGAAGCTACTGTTTTAGGTTTAGCAGGAGTAATCGGTTTTGGAACTGTTTGAGTAGTTGTAGGAGTTAGTGTGGTTTTAACTTGCACTTTTGGTTCTTCTTTTTTAACAATCACAGGTTTTACTGCTCCCGCTTCAAAAGTAACTATGAAATTATCTAATTCTGTATATTTTCTATTTAGTATTTCTTGAAGTTCCTCATTCAATTTAGTATCTTCGGGAACTTTTCCAACTTTTCGAGCATCTATTTCTTTTATACTTTTAATATCTCTTCCTATAATACTTTTTCCAATTGTATATCCATGTCCTTTAAGTGATTCTGCTTGCCTAAGAGCTGTTCTCCTTGCAACTAATCCCTGTGTAATACCATGCCATAAATAAACTGATTCGCTACCCTCATCTAGAACAATAATAGAAGTTTCTGGCATATAACTATTTTTACCCCACTTAATAGGAACAATTTCTCCACCAGGTCTTGCGTCGAACATAAGCGCAAATGAAGTCGTATTACTCACCAATTTGAATATACTTAAAATCTTGATTTTTTATTATAATTAAAATAGTTTTAATAAATTTAAAAATTGAGTTTTCGATGCTCTTATTAAATTATTCATTAGATTAAAATTTTTAAATTCCAAAAACCAAAACTTTTTAACAAAATAATATTATTTACTGAAGGAATAAAAGATAAAAATTAAATTTAATAAAGTAAATACATAAATTATTGATTTTATGAGAAAATCATAAAAATTAACAAAAGGCTACAGATATGGAATTAAATAGATTAATTAGAGAAAATTTAAGAAAATATAGTGCTTTTGAGCCCGAGGAGCATCCAACCGAAGATGATTGGGTAATTTTGAATACTAATGAAAATCCTTATCCTCCAATACAGGACATCTTGATTGATATAAAGAACGCTGTAAATGATAAGATTAGACTCTATCCAGATCCTACTTCTTTTGAACTGCGAAAGGAAATCCTTAATGTATTATTAAGAGAAAAAGATACACTTACTAATCGAAATTCTATATTCATTGGAAATGGTTCAGATGAGATATTTGATATCCTTTTTAAGATATTTATTGACCCTAATGATGAAGTAATCATCTTTTATCCTTCATATGGATTATATAAAGTCTTAGCAACTCTATATAATGCAAAAATAAATGAAATTCAACTAAATAAAGATTATTCAATACCTGATACAGTTTATTCATTAAAAGGTAAACTATTGTTTATAAATTCACCAAATGATCCAAATGGAAAGTCTTTTGGTAATGCAACAATTTTAAAAATATGTGGGAGCTTTCCTGGTATTGTAGTTGTAGATGAATCCTATGCTGATTTTTCTTCTCAGACATGCTTACCATTATTAAAAAAAGTTAAAAATTTAATTGTATGTAGATCTTTCTCTAAAAGTTTTTCACTTGCTTCATTAAGAATGGGATTTGCCCTTGGTGATGCTGAAATTGTCAAAGAAATGAATAGAGTTAAATTACCTTATAATATTAATTATTTAGGGCAAATAGCAGCTTTATCATGTATTAAACATAATAAAAAAGTACAAGTACAAAATAAAAAAATTATTGAAGAAAGAGAGAGATTAACAAAAGAATTAAATAATTATAGTGGAATTAGTGTTTTACCATCAGATGCAAATTTTATATTCATAAAATTTGAGGATAAATCTAAAGCATTAAAATTTGTATGGGACTTAAAAGAATTAAAAATATTAGTCCGCCATTTTAGCAAACCTGGTTTATATAATTATATTAGAGTAACTATTGGGACTAAAGAAGATAATGATAAATTTTTGGATGCCTTTAAGATAATTGCAAATAAATACTTATAATCTTATTTATTTATTATAAAAGAAATTTTATGGCGAGTCGATAAAAATTTCTAATATATTCTTCTCTGGAGATAATAGGAAAGATGAGGTTAAATGTCCCTTTTGTGGATATAAAATACTTAAACCTTATCCAAAGGATAAACTATGCCCTAAGTGTAATAGATTTTTAGCGATTCTTCATGATTTATCAACTAATATGGAAGAAAAACCTACCCCTAAAGAATTTGAATCAAAAAAAAAAACTTTATCTTCAAAACTTGGAAGTAAAGTGAAAGTTAAGCAACAACCATTAACCATCTCATTAGAAAGCGATAAAATTAAATTGAAAAAAGGAGAATATGTGAAATTATTAGGTATTACCTCCACTGAAAGAACTCAATTATACTGTAGTAACGATAATTATTCTTATTTATTAGAATTAACAAACAACCTAGATTTCATAGCTACCGGTATTTTAGAAGGTGATCTTGATAAAATGTCGCTAATATCAGAAGAAAAGAAAAAAGAAGAGAAATGTCAATTCTATGAAAAAAATAATATTATTTATCTTGTTTATGGTAAATTTCCTGATAAAAAAGGGAAATGGATCCTTGAACAGATGTCAAATAATTTTACAGAATTATTACAAGGTAGAGATGTTGATAAATTGGATAAATTTGAGAAGTATAACATTGAATTAGAATTTAAACGGCGTGTAAAATTTATATTACAGCAATATATAAGATTACAGGAAATTTTTACTGATCAAGAGATTCCCTATGTAGAAGATACAATTAGAATTGATTATTTGGGATTATCATCAATGTCAATAGGGGTAATATCTATTTTATTAGGAGAAGAAAACTTAAATTTAGAACCTATTGGTGAATTTGAAACTCCAGAAGAAGATAAAGAAATGAAAGAATCAATGCTTACAGCAAAAATTGAAGCAATAGCAGCTAATACGCAAGGAAATACTGGTGCCACACCTCGATGGATAGCAGTAAAATTAGGGTTTCAGAAATATCGATTTTTAACATTTAAAAAATATCAAAATGATTATTTTCTTTCTATGCTTTCAGAAGGAAATCTTGGGAAAATTGAGCAAATTGAAAGATTATTGGATCCTTCTATAGAAAAACTTACTTCAATGGTTTTTTCCGGCAATCTAAAACCTTTTAACGAATTGAAACTAGAATTAGAGAACAAATTTTCAAAAAGAAAAAAATTCCCTCCCTTTGATTTTGATTAAAATGCTTATTATAATATAACTTAATTTTTCAGATGAATATATCTCCCAAAATTATTTTTAATCAATTGTTAAAGAATGAAATAAGTAATTCTTTTGCTTTTGATCAATTAATCTCTTTCGTAGAAAACAGTGAAAATGAACAGATTAGAGAGGAAGCAATAGTAACTTTAGATCGGATTGGTATTTTTGACAATAAACTTTTTAAATTTTTAGAAAACATTCTCATATCTGATGCAGATGATAAAATTAGAAGAGCTGTTTTAAAATTCTTAGAGAAAAGATATCTAAACAAGGCAATTGCACCTTTAAAATGGGCTTTAAATCATGAAAATAACTATGAAAATCTTGTTATTATTATAAAATCATTAAAAAAAGCTAATTCTGAAGAGTCTAAAAGAATTTTATTTGATAAAACAAAGGAGATTATACACACTAAATATATCAATAAAGATAAAATGATTGAAAATCGTAAATTCAAAGAAATTTTAAAGAAATTATTAAAAACTAAGAAATATGAATTATTTTCTCACGAAGAATTATCCCTAATTTTAATTAATTTCATGACAATAGTTAATTTAATAGAACTTTATCCAAATGTTTCTTATGAGATAAATCCAGAAAATGGATTGTTATTCGAATTAGATTTATCAGATTATTTTGAATATGAAGTAAAAGGGATTCCTTTTGGATGGAAAAATAATATTAAATCAATCTCTGAAATAAAAGGTCTAAATTATTTAAAATCTCTCACAAAAATTAATCTTTCAAACAACTTAATTGAAGATATTAAAGAGTTAGCTAAATTGAAAAATATAACACATCTAACTCTATCTAAAAATAATATGAGTAATATTAAAAACCTCGAATATCTTAAAAAATTTGAAAAATTAGAATATCTGGATCTAAGAGATAACGAAATAGCTTCAAAAATTAAATCTGATGAGTTTAATCCCAATATAAGAGTTCTTCTGAAAGATTCTTATTTAAATTAAAAAAGGAAATCATTTTTCAATTAGTTGTGTTTTCCCTGTCCCCCATACTCCAAGAGCTACACCTAATTCCTTCTTCTCTTTAGCTACTTCTTTTACACTTTTACCCTCCATTACAGCATCTATTGCTTGTCTAAAAGCTATAGCGCCAGCTATTGGACCATCTGGATGACTATGAATACCACCACCACTTCCAATGAGGATATCCATTCCAGCCTCTTTTATGCATTTCTCAACCATTCCTTGTGTTATTCCCCCACTAGGCATTGGGAGAGTTGGCTTAATATTTTGTAAAGAATATCGAAGAGCTTTAAGATTTTGCTCATACCTTTCTTCTAATATTTCTGCCTTTCCATAAGGAGCAGGAATAACTACAATATCCGCACCACAAATACGTGGTAATTTAGCAAATGTCAACATACTTGTCATTCCTGTCCACTCACCACCAAAATATGTACCACCAAAATCCATGTGACCTAAAATTGGAACACTTATTGAAGGATCCTCGGCTATTTGCCTTAAAGCTTCATAACCAGTAGCTAAATAATTTATCATCAAAGCATTAGCTCCTAATTCGATCATTTTATCAGCATGCTCAAACATATCTGGGAATTTAGAAGTAATATTAATAGTATATAAGGTTTTTTCACCTTTTTCGGAATCAGCTTTATCAACAGCCTCCATCACCTTAACAATTCTTTCCTCAAGTCTATTAAAAGAAGGATCTGAAATGAGTTCATCATCCTTAACCACATCACATCCCCCAACAGCAGCTTTATATACTAAATCTGCAGCCACATCTGCTGTATGACCAGTACAGGGTTTAACCATATTATTCAACAATGGACGTGTAGGAATATTCATAAGTTTCCTAATCCCATCAATACCAAATTTAGGTCCCTTAAAATCTTCCAACCAACCTTTAGGAAATGCTAAATCAACCAGCTTTAAACCATGAGTTATACTAATATTTCCGATAACAGTAGTGAATAACATTGGAATCCCCATTCCTTTGATATTTACAATAGGATATCCAATTTGAACAAAATATGTTCTTTCTTTAATGTCTTTAGGGATAACATATTCATACATAGGAAGTTCATATACTCCAAGCACTCTAGCTACATGATATTTTCTTACTTCTTCTGTTTCAGCAGGAACTCTAATCCAAGTTCCAGTAGATTGTTCAATTGCAGCAAAACGAGATAAATAATTTACATTTTGCCCTTTAGGACGTTTTATAATATATGATGCAATAATATATTTTTCTAAATCGATTCCATCTAACATAGCTTCTGGAACGTCATAATATTGTTCACAAGAGGGAAATTTTCCTTCCATTCTAACCATTTTCAGTTTTAAAAATTATAATATTATTATTAAAAAATTATCTTTAAGAATTCAAA
>JBHLQA010000178.1:0-6961 GCA_048885285.1 Candidatus Odinarchaeota archaeon | reverse complement strand
TGATTAGTTTTAATATATACCCTGAAGAATATAATTCAAAATCAGGATTTCATTTTATAATGATTATTACTTAATTATAATCTTTTGAGTTTGTTTGTTATTATCTGTTTCAATAGATAAGATATATACACCTTTCGGAGTACTAGATAAGTTTATTTCGTTAACCTGCATTCCCTGGTTATAAAACATTTGCTGATAAATGATATCACCTGACACATCATATATTAAGATTTCAGCCTTTGATTTTGAAGTCAAATTGTTCTTTAAGCTAAACTTGCCAGCGGATGGATTCGGATACACCGACCATAAATCAGCTTCATTCGATTTTGCTGAAAATAATGATGTAAATAGATCAAAAGCAGCTTCGGAAAGGCCTATGTCAGGTGCATCACCCGAAGGAACAGCTTTGCCGTAAAAATCCTGAGTTAGTCCAACTAGTTTACCTGCATCAATGGCATGGGATTCTTTTGTAACTGAGAAATTATCTGAATAGATATCCATAAACAAGGGATCCACCGTCATCGAATTTAAATCGAGCCCAGTGAGATCCTGGTATTCTGCAAGACTTCCATATTCTGCATCTTTCATTACAATAAACCCGGTTTGTTCGGGATAGAATATATTATTATCCGAAACAAGTTGATCTAATTTAAGATTAAGAGCCTGATCACCTGATTGTGTCATGTAAAATATATTATTGTATAACAAAATTTCGGCATAGGAAGTTGAGACTCCCTGACGGTTATCATAGAAGACATTATTATAAATCTTTGCATTTACACTATAACTGCTTAAATTTACTGCTAACTGATTGCCTTTAAAAACATTATAAAATATTTCAGCGTCCTGGGCAATAGTATAAATGCCATCTACATTGTTATTAAAAACGTTATATTTAACCGTGTAAGAGGTACCGTCTATTATACGCAGACCATAATCAGCTCCTTCAAGTTTGCAATGTTCCAAAACATTATTTTCACATTTCTCACCGAGGAAGTAAACACATCCGATCGCATCTTCGGCTACAATATGTAAATTCTTAATAATAATATCGTGTTTATCAAGAACTTTTATGGCATAATCAGTTGCAGTACTAATTAATATTGGTAATTGGCCCGTGCCATAACTACTAATAGTCACATTATCAGCAGTGATCAGAAGTTTATTTTCCTTTGCTTCTGTGCCACATTTTTGTATGTATATAGCTCCATCTTCCCAGGCAACATCACTCCACGAGTTATAAGGGTGTTCTTTAAATCCATCTATTTCAGTGTCAAGCGAATTATCAGGATCAATATAATATACTTTTTCTGATGGTATTAAATTGATTGTAATAGTTGCAATATCAGATAATTGATCAGGACCATTATCTGTAACCCTTACATGTAACTCATATTGATCAATACTATAAAAATCCTGGGGATAAGTAGTAAAGTACAGATTACCAGATTCTGCATCAAGGCTGAATAAACCTTGTTCATTTCCCGATTCGATGGAATATTGGATAGATTGTCCGTTATCACCAGCTTCTGCTAAAATTACTCCAATAAAATTACTTACGATATCATTCTCCAATATATCAAAAACCTGGTTATCTATCTTAGGAGGATTATCCTCTTCAAATGCATATAATAAAATTGTAATTTCAGTTTCAGAAAATTGAGTAGGAATGCCATCGTCTGTTACCCTAATGCCCAAAATATAACTAGGATTTCCAATAAAATTAATATCAGCTGATGGAGAAAAACTTAACTGACCTGTTTCGGCATCCAGATTAAATATTTCTTCATCATTACCTGAAATTATTGAATAGCTTATGTTATCTCCATTCTGATCAATTGCTGATATACTATCAATAATTTGTGAGAAATCTAACTCGGAAACCTGGAAATACTGCGGTGATATTGTTGGGGGTATATTTTCATCTGCTGCGTATAAGTAAACGGGAATTATCTTTTCATCAAACAGTCCGCCATCATCAGTAACTCGTATTAGCAAATTAAATGATGGATTTCCTGTAAAATCGAGAGTACTTGAGGTGAATCTCAATTGACCTGATAAGTTATCAAGAGCGAACAAATCATTCTCATTTCCTTCTAAAATAGTATAATTTAATAGGTCTCCATCCTCATCAGTTGCATTAATTGTATCAATAATTATTGCAAAATACTCTTCAGATATTTGGAATTTCTGAACTGGAATTGTTGGTGGATGATTTATTTCTGAAATATCCGATGGATGATATTTGCAAGCTCCAATTTGTGGTTTCCCAATAATCTGATTTCCAAAATAATCTTCATTTAAACCAACATATGTTCCAGCATTTATTGCTAGTGAGTTACTGTCAAGAATGAAGTCAGTATCTTTTAAAAATAGGCCACTTGTATTTTTAAAACCAGGATTTATATTAAACAGACTGAGAGTATCATATACACTTGTCTTCCAGTTAGTCCAGTTAGTAAACACCCCATCCAAATAAAATGGATTAGGATATAAAGAATTCCAATATATATTGTTATTAGCATCCAAGATATCTGTAATTGTAGCAGGAGAGTTAATATATATTCCTGAAGAGGTTGGTGAAGTAAATCCTAATATATTGTTTTTAATAATTAATGATGCTATATCTTGAACTGTAGGTCTTAGATAAATAATATTAGGGACAGCTGCATTAGCATCAGATATAAAATTGTTATTATAGATTATTAAATTGCCTGAAAATTTTCCATTGCTTACATAAAAAGGAATACCATGTGAGTGTATAATGTTATTATTGACTTCAATAGTTCCTTTAATACCATCACTGGTATTGATTGCAACATGAACTCCATAAGACCAATTATATATCCAATTTTTACGCACGGTAATATTATTTGCAGAGCCGCTTATCTGTATAGCCCCAGAGCAATTGTTGACAGGGCCATTATAAAAAAGGTTTTTTTCAGATATAACGCCATCCGAATTATGAATTTTTATTCCATATGCTCCGCTTTCTTTTGATGGACGAGAAGAATAGAACAGTATATTATTTCGAATAACACTGTTTGTAGCTCCAGTTACTTGAATAAAATAGAAATTAGCTTCAGGGTTATTCCCTGGATTTTCAATAATATTCCTTTCAATGAATAAACTATCAAGGATTGTATCGCTTGGATGAGTCTTAGCAGCCTGAGTAGCAACTCCAGAATAGCAGTTGTAAATATGATTATCTTGTATGTAAGTATTTGAACCTCCATGAGTATCAATTCCTTCCCAGCCATCGATATTTTCAACCAGGTTAAATCTTGCCACGCAATAATTTGGCCATCCGTCTGAAGATGGAGCAGTAGTAAAATAAATGCCATAGGCATTACGTCCGGCTGGTCCTTCGATGTCAATATCATGGACATAATTATAATTTACATACCAATTAGACTTCCCAGTTTCAGGATTACGGCCCCCCATACCCGCACCCGCATAACCGCAATCATAAATATGATTGCTGTATGAACTGGCTGTTGCACAAGAAGTAACAGTAGTATCACCAATAACGATATTATAGGAATTAGTAGTCCCGGATATTCCCGTATAAGGAATATCATGAATATCACAGTTTGTAATAACCCAGTCATGGGAAATATTTCCACTTCCGTCTTGACCAAAAACAATTCCTTTTTGATAAGGATTCATATTTCGAACTGCACTAAAATGTTTTATTTCAAGATGATCAAATGTAATATATGATCTGCCGGTTCCTTGGATAACACAATATGGAAAATCACCAGTGATCTGAATAAGAGGTTTGTTTCCGGATGATCCATACCATGTGGTTGTGATGTGATTATCCGTTGTACCATTCTGTTTTACCTGGATGAATGCAGACTGAGGAGTTGCACTACTCCATGTGCTTCCTCTTTTTAAATGAACAGTATCACCAGGTGCAAGTACAACGTTTCCTGTCCAGGTACTCATCCAGGGGTGATGTGCCCATGCATTCGCATCATCAAGACCTGAATTGGAGTCATTACCTCCATTTCTAACGTAATAATTAGTTGCAGAACAATATATGTTGATAAATAGGAATGGAATGATAATAAACTTCTTCATCACAATAGCCCTCTCGTTTGTCATACTATTTTTGGTAAGCGAAGATAAAACTATGACGAAATATAGATTTATCTTGACGAATATACGAAAAAAAGTGACTAAAGTTTCAGTGACAAATCTTATCAAAATGCTATATAAATTATGATGGTTTAACTATCATTACAAATATGTATCACATAAAGTTTTTTAATAACATTCAATTCCCTAGGAATTATTTATTCATATCCTTATTAAATTGAGATCGATAATGATAGTTATATTAAATCGATTATTTACCAATAAATTCTCCAGTCTTGATAGATTCTTCATAATAAAGAATGGCGCCAATTAATATCCCAAATCTAGGATCTTTCAAATATGATGAAGAAAACATTAATGGAATAAGGCAATAACAAAAAAACAATAAAAGTAATTTCTTATTTTCCACATCTGATCTGTAAATAATACGAATTAATTTATAAAATAATATAAAGATTAAACCCGATCCTAATATGAGACCAAAATTATTCAACAGTTCTAAAATGAAATTATGAGTATATACGCCATCTAAGATTACTCTATCTCCGAATAAGCCATATCCCTTAATTGGATTGGTCAAGATACTTTTCCAAATAATGGAATACAATTCAAGTCTGTCTGAATCGTATGCAATATCACCTTCCAAAATTAATCGGAGTGTTCTTGAATTAACGCCTATCATATCTGCTATTGACTGGAGTGAGATTATAAGACTACCTGATAAAACAATAAGACTAATAATAAATATTAATGAAGTTATTCTTTTCTTTTTATCAAATAACAATAGTAAAAGTGCATAAACAAGTGCTGTTACCAATGCTCCTCTTGACCCGAGCATGAGCATAATTAAACAAATAAATAAAAAAAGGATAGAAAATAATAGCCCTCTATGATTTATGAATATTAATGCAGGCAATAATAAATAATAAGATAATGTCATTGAATAACTTAAAAAATTAATCATTCCTACCCATAAAAAGTATACATATATAATTCCTAATATAAAAATCACATAAGATAATTTAAGCATTACCTTTTTCAAAATATAAATATCTTGTATTGTGGCTAAGCATAAAAAACATGGAATATTTATAAAGAATAAGTAAAATAATTCATCTTTAACATATTTTTCGTTATTTGGAAAGACAATGAGAGTTATTAAAATTAGGGAAACAAAAATCAAGTAAGTAAATAGAAATAGTATGAAATTTCTTTTAAGTGTGATAAAAGCAGCAATAACCATGGGAATAGCAGATAATACAAGACTTACTTTTTCAAAAGATTCATATGTAACTATATTTGAACTTATTAATAACTCCTGTAGCATTAATACTGCGATTTGAAGAAATGCGGCATAAGATAAAATATTGTCTCCAATTTTTTCTCTATTCATTTTTAATATTTCCTTTTGAATATTTATAAGCTAGGATAATATATATTATATAAGCTGTACATCGGCCAACTGAAAAACAGATAAGACTAATCTTAATATCATGGAATACTTTAAATCCTATTAATAATGATGTAATTGTTATTATTGCATAATATATTTGCCAAAAGAAAATTATTCTTAGATTCTCGGTTACAATAAGAACTCCACTTAAAGCCATAGCTATAAAATTTGCTGTAACCATTGGTAATAAAATCTGTGAGTACTCCCCCGCAACTCGCCATTCCTTTCCCAATACAATAGAAAACATGTCAGGTAACACAAAAAATAAAATGCTCGATCCAAGCATTCCCCAAAAAATTAAGATTTTTAGAAGTCTTTGTACTATATTCAAACAACTACCGGTTCTTATATACTCTTCATTGGCTCTTTGTTTAAAAACATCCCTAATTGCAATGCTAATAATACTGATAGGAATTGAGAGAACATTCATTGTCATAGCGTAATATCCAACTTCTTTACTGCTAGAATTTGCACCAATGATTAAAACTGGAACAGTAAAACCAATTGTATTAATTAATTGAGCACTTAAACTGAATTTTGGAAATTCTATATATCTTTTGGCAAGTTTTTGCATTTGTTTGCGCGATATTTTCTTAAATTCAAATTTGTCCATCTGTAATGCACGAAAAACGCAACCACCCGCTGAAATAGTTCTGCCAATTAAATCACCGACCACTAATCCAGCACTAAAAATCTTGTAAATGCCTAATAATAATTTACTTAAAGTTATTGAAGAAGAATTGATTATTTTATTCCATGAAAGTCTTTTGAAGTATTTGTTCCGGACACACCACTCATTATAACAGTTAAAAATGATTATTACATATGCACTTATTGGACAAACAAATAGCCATTTCTTTAGTTTAGGCTCACTCAACCATATTCCAACTTGAACTGAAAAAATTTGTAAAATTATAAATGATAATATTAGAAATATTAAGCTCAATATAAGTACTAACCCTATAACGTTGACACCATCTTTCTTTGAGTCAGTGATGACAATACTACTTTCGTATTTTCCAGTTGCGATAACAGCCAATATTGTAGTAATTGATGTAAGAGTTGCTAAGAGACCAAATTCGACAGGTGTGTAAATTCTTCCCAATATAGGATAGAATATTATTGGGAAAGCCTGGGCAACACTTGTCCCAATGGTTAGTGTAAAGGTATTTTTAGCAAACTCACTTTTTAATAAATATTTAGTTAATATTTTTTTCACAAAGACAAGTTTTCCTATAACATAGAAATCTTTTTTTTCAAAATAATTATAAATATAATTATCAGTCTTAACAAGATTTTATAACATTTTAGTATTAATCTATTAATGCAATAATTATAATTTTTTGGAAGGTATAGGTAGAAAATTAACATAATACTAATTTTATTCAAGTAGATACAAGATGT
>JBHLQA010000177.1:0-6963 GCA_048885285.1 Candidatus Odinarchaeota archaeon | reverse complement strand
TTGAGACAAGTGCATTAACAGGAAACAATGTTCAAGACGCTTTTAATTTAATTTCTTACCATTATGTTATGAGGAGTAAAGAAATAGAAAATACAAGACGAAGTAAAGTCTTATTAGAAATTATCAAAGCTATTTTGAAAAAAAAGATTGTTTTTACTTTATCATTCATAAATGAAAACTTACAATGGAGTCCTGGATTACAAATTATAACAAGTATTAAAGATTTAGGAGAAAAATCAATTATAAGAGATTATGATGATGAACAAGTTTTTCAATATGCAAATGGAATGATTATAAAACAACATGAATATTCCGCTATTGATGATATTTCTAGTACAGACGGAGTATTTTGTATTTTTGATACATATGACAATATCCAAATTGACACCAGTTGGAAAAATATTCTTATTAAAATAATTAAAAATGGAAAAGAAAATTTAGTAATTCTAGTGGGAATTAGAGCATCAGAAAGTAGTAATTGGTCAAAAATAATTGAACAATTAAATGTTGATGAATATCTGGTTAATAAAAGTATTGACCTCTTTTTCTTTAGAATTGGTACTGACTTTCGTTTAGATATATTCGATCAATTGAAAGTACTTCTGTCTGCTATAGATGATAAATATTAAACATCAATCAAAACTTCTTATTTCAAGGAGAATACAAACATGGAAGTCAATATTAAGCCATTAACTCCCGAAAATATCGAAGATTTTCTCTATTTTTTTGATAATATTGGATTTACTGATAATCCTGATTGGGCTGGCTGCTATTGTCATTTTTACCATTTTTCAGGAAACGTTAAAGAATGGGGTAAAAGATCTCATGAACAGAATAGAAATGCTTCAATGGAATTAATTCTGGCAAAAAAAATGAATGGTTTGCTAGCATATCTAGATAATAAACCAATTGGATGGTGTAATGTTAATTCTAAAGAGAATTTTGCTAAGATTCCTTACGAAGAAAGTTCAAACGTCAAGATTGCTTCTATTGTATGCTTTGTTGTTGCACCTTCTCATAGAAGACAAGGAATTGCAAAAAAATTGTTGAAATTTGCATGTTCATTATCTCAAAATAATGGATACGATTTAATCGAAGCTTACCCTCGGAAAGTGGAGAAATTATCAGATGCTTATAGTTATCACGGACCACTTTCATTATATACATCTGAAGGATTTTCTATATATAAAGAATTAAAGGATTATTATGTAGTGCATAAAAAGCTTCAATAAAAATATATTTTTATTCTATTTTATTAAATTGGATATTAATTATAATTTTTTTGTGTTCTTTGATTACAAATTTTATAGTTAGAAAAGATCTCAGATCTAATGGCTCAGAATAATATCTCTCAGCGTTCTTCTCTGACATCGTGATCTTGTAAATCTGATAATCTTATTAACCGAAACATATCCTATCGAAAATTTAACACAACTTTTAAATATTTGAAAGAAGTAATATAATATAATAAAGTTCATATTAAAAATTATGAGCTTTTAAATAATTATATAAAAAATTAAAAAGTGGAGGAATAAGAAAATGGCAAAGAAGGTAATTTATAGCATTTCGCTAATTAAATCTTTAAATTTGCCTGGAGTCCAGTACGAAAGTTGATGAAAGATAATGGCGCTGAAATGGTAGCTCGAGATGCTGTAGATGCCTTAATTGATTATTTAGAAAAATTAGCAAAAGGTATGACAAATAAAGCTCTTGAAATGACCCGACACGCCGGTAGAAAGAAGCTTACGCTTGATGACATGGACTTGGCAATGAAAATAGTATAAGATATTAACAATTAAAATATTTACCATTTTTTTTTATTTAGTTTGGAATTTACTCAATTAAAATAGCATTCCTCAAGGTTGTCTTTTTTTTGTTGAGTTTTTTTTATCAAAATCAATTTCACGATAAAAAAAAATGTAAAATTTTTTCCATATTAGAAAAAATTCTTTTAAAATTGAAATTATATTTACAAAATGAATAAAGAAATTGAGATTCAATATCAAAATATTATAGAACATTTTCCTAATTGTGAGACTATTGATCAAAAAATTGATCATATTAAAATTGAATTAATCAAGGGAGTCGTTATAGAAATTGATTATTCTAAATATCCTAAAAAACCAAAAGTTAAGCTTATTAACCAATCTGGGAAAGTTTATAAAAATTTAAATAAAGATATCATTTCCTTAAAAGATTGGAAAATAATGGGAACTAAATCTATTTTAGAAGTTATTAATGAAATTAAATTTATTTTAGAAAATCTACAATCAAATTTAGTTAAAATAAAAAAGGATTTGTTAATTGGTTTTTTGGCATTATGTCAAGAACATCATCCCAAAGAATTTGTAGGAATCCTTAAAATGGATAAATTTGTATTTACAGAATTTATATTACCCCCAGGTGCAATTACTTCAAGAAATTCAGGAGTTTTTTTTCCCAGTAGAATTCCAATAAATCGAGATTATCAAGGAACGATTCATTCCCATCCATCTGGAAATGTTTTCCCTTCTTTGCAAGATTTAAATAGTATATTTAAAGTAAACAGATTTCATTTTATTGTAGGATTTCCCTATAGTTTAAATAATATTAAATGTTTTGATAAAAATGGAACAGAACTTCAATTTGAAGTAATTGAATAATATAAAAGGACTTTTATAGAATTAAAATTGTATTAAAGTCAATAATTTCTAATTAAACAAATTAAGGAAATAAAAAGGTTTTTCTAAAAACAAAATTAAAAGTAATATTAATATTAATTGATTTTAATTTTAAATTTAGTTATTTAGAGAGAAAAACATGCCAATATTAGATAGATCAAAACTTAGACCTGAAGTTCTTAAATTAATAGATGAAAGCCAGAAACTTCAAATAAAAGGAGCATTAGAATTTCTCAAAACTGAGGAAAGTAAAGGATTTAATCTACAAGCTTATATGCAAAAAACAGCAGAATACAACGAGAAATATTTTCAAATGTTATCAAGCAAGGAAGGGACTTTAGATGATTTTTATGGAGTCTTTAGTGATGAGGAATTGCTTAAAGTCGCAAAATTCTTACGTTTTGCTGTAAATTATAGTATAGAAGAGCAATTAAAACAACATCCACTTCCAGAAGATGTAAAAATAGAGGAAATAAATGCTGGAGGTGTTCCTGCAGAATGGCAAATAGTGCCTGGAGCAGATGCTGATAAAGTGATTTTATATTTTCATGGTGGTGGTATGGTACTAATGTCACCAAAAACTCATAGAGAATTGACAATAGAAATTGCACAACTTACTAAAATGCGGATATTAAGTGTTGATTATCGTCTTGCACCAGAGCATCCATATCCTGCATCATTAGAAGATTGCGTTGCTGCTTATAATTGGCTTTTATCACAGAGCTTTGAAGCAAAAAATATAGTAATTGCAGGTGACTCTGCTGGAGGCTTTTTAACAATAACAACTTTAATTAAACTACGTGATGAAGGAATTGATTTGCCCATTGGTGCAGTAGCATTATCACCGCTAACAGATTTTACAGATGGAAGTAAAACTATTTATGAGAATGCAAAAACAGATCCAATTCTAGCAGATGTAGGGATTTTTTGGTGGACAACAAGCTATCTTGCCGGAGCTGATCCAAATAATCCATTATTATCACCTGTAAATGCAAATTTAAGTGGATTACCTCCAATTTTAATACAAGCAAGTACGAGTGAAATGTTATATGACCATTCAACACGTTTAGTAGAACGAGCTAAGAGAGCTGGTGTGGATATCACTTTACAAGAATGGAATGATACTATACATGTTTTCCAAGGTTATGGCTTTCATGATTTACCTGAAGCGAAAGAAGCAATTAGTAAAATTAGTGAATTTATTCAAAATCTATTTAACTAGAATTAAGAAGATTGCCTGAAATCTAACAAATTAGGGAATATTTAGATAAAACAAATTATTAAAAAATAAATATTAATTTTCTTTTTCTTAAATTTATCTACCTAGTTTGCTTCAGGTAATAGTACAATAAATTTGCTACCTTGAGTATAATCCCCTTCAATTTTATCCTCTACCCATATCTTTCCCTTAAAAATGTCTAGTATTTTTTTAACTAAAGAAAGACCTATTCCCATTCCCTTGGATCCTTTGCGTTCTCTATTACTTGGTTGAAATATATCGATTTTTCTGTCTTCAGGAATTCCTATTCCATTATCAATAAATTCTATTTTAATATTATTTTTTCCCTCTACTGTTTGCTTGGAAATTTTGATTGATAATTGAATCTCTGAGTTTTCATTGTGCTTTATTCCATTTCTCAATATATTATCAAAAACATCTTGCAGTAGTTCATTACCAATAGTATAATATTTCATATCAAGATCTTCAGCAAAAATAGATAGTTTTTTTTCACTATATGACTTTTTAATAAACTTTATCGAGTGTGTTAAAAATTTGGTAATATTTACTCGATTAATGGGGATATCAGCATCATCAAGTTCAGTTAGGGTTCTGACATCAGATATTAATTTGGCACCCCGTTCCACTTGACTACTAATCATTTTCGTCATATTTTCAATAAATACTGACTTCTCAGATTCTCCAAGTTGGAGTCCAATAATTTCTACTGAAGAACCGATAATATGCAGGATATTATTCATATCATGTGTAAATAGATCTTTATAGAAAATCATCATATCATAAGCTTCTCGAGATGTTTTCTCAGAATTTTTTAATTGGATTTCAGCTTTCTTACGTTCAGAAATATCTTGCGAAACACCTAATATACCTTTAGCTCTTCCATTTTCATCACGGAGAAAAGTGAAAGTTAGCTCAATAGGAATTATTGATCTATCTTTGTGTATTTGTTCGATTTCATACGTTCGAGAACGGTTTAAATCTTTATCTTTTTCCTTTTCAATGTTTAATTCTTCCTCAAAAATAGTTTTTATTGTTTTATAAGATTTTGGAGTAACCATTGAAATCAAAGGAAGTAACAATGCTTCTTCAGGAGTAACTCCAAAAATATTGAACGTATTAGGACTAAGATATGTTAAGTTCAAATTCATATCTGCGGTCCATACAACTGACCTAGTCGCTTCAGAAATTAATCTATAACGTTTTTCTGATTCTGTCAGTTTTTTTTCAGCTAATTTTATTGGAGTGACATCATTTATAATAGTAAGAATGAATGGGCTATCATTAATAATAATTTTATTAAAAGAAAATAAACCATATCTAAGTTCTCTTTTTTTTGATGTAAATTGTGCTTCAATATTAATTAAATTTCCTTGTTTATTAAGAGCTCTTCTAATTCTCTCTCGTTGTTCCAAACCTTGATCCCATAAATTTAACTCAATTGTGGTTTTACCAATAGCTTCTTCCCTAGTTGTGCCTGCAAACTCTAAAAAGGCATCGTTTACTTCAATTAATCTACCCTCGTTAAAAGTGCTTATACTCATTGCTAATGTATTAGAATTGAATGCTTTAGAAAATTTTTCTTCTGATTCCCTTATATATTTTTCAGCCTTAATTTTGTCTGTTATGTCAATTGTTATTACTAAATCCGCGGGATGGCCTTCATAATTTATCGTTTTCGAGAAAAGGTTTATCCATCTGATTTCCCCGTTTTTCGTTATTGCTCTATATTCATATTGATTGATAACATCTGTATCACCAGTTTGTTTTTTTCGTGCTTGTTCCATTACAAATTCTTTATCATCAGGATGAATAGTCTTTTCAAAGTCATTTGGACCCCAAGTCTTCATCTCCTCTAGTGAATATCCATTATTCTCAGAAAAAGTATTATTAGCATATTTAAATAGACCATCTTGCAGTACAGCTATTCCCACTAAGGATTGTTCAGTCATAGATCTAAATTTCTCTTCTGACTCTTTTAATTGCTGTTCAGTTTTTATTTTATCAGTGATGTCAATAGTCATTGCTAAATCCGCGGAACGGCCCCCATAATTTATAGATTTCGAGAAAATATCAATCCACCTAATCTCTCCATCTTTTTTTCTTATTCTATACTGATAGTGAGGAATAGCATCTGGATCACCAATTTGTTTTTTACGTGCTTGTTCCATTACAAATTTCCGATCTTCAGGATGGAAAATTATTTGAAATTCATTAGGTCCCCACTTCTTTACATCTTCTTTAGTATATCCATTAATTTCACTAATTTTATCATTAAAGTATTTAACTAATCCATCCTGTATTATTGTAATCCCCATTATAGATTGCTCTGAAATATTTCTAAATTTTTCTTCAGATTCTTTCAACTCTTGCTCGATAATTTTTCTTTCTGTTATGTCCCTTCCTATAGACATAATTAATGAATTACCACTAGTATCTTTAATTGATGTTCCACTATATTCGAAAGGGATAGATTTATCTTCTTTTGTAATTAACGACATTTCGACTCTTGTAGACCCATCCTTTACTACCCGTTTTGTTGCCTCTGATGCCCGTTTTAAATCTTCATCATTATAGTAAGAATCGGGGGCTCTCATTGAAGATATTTCTTCGTCAGTGTAACCACTAATATCTTTAAATGCCTTATTCCAGCGAATTGCCTTTCCAGTTTGAGGATTAAATACAAAAATGGTGTCAATGGAAGTATTAATTAAATCATCTGAAAATTTCTTTTCTAATAATAATTCATTCTCATACTCTTTTATTTTTGTTATATCCTGACCATAGATATTAATATAATTCTCTTGCTTTATCGGTTTAAAGTCAAATAGAAAATATTTATTGTCAATTTTAATTTCAAATTCTTGGTTAATATTATCCTTAAAAACTTGCTTTATAATTTGTTTGAATTGTTTTGGAATCTTACTGCCTTCAGTTGTATTAAGTAAATTTTTACCAGATTCGTTAATATAAAGGAATTTTTTATTATTCACTCTCATTACTGGATTTGGATTTTCTGAAGGGAACTTCGCTAAATTATAAATTTCTTTTTCCACTTCTTTTTTA
>JBHLQA010000176.1:0-6999 GCA_048885285.1 Candidatus Odinarchaeota archaeon | reverse complement strand
AAACGCTAAAAAAGGTATTTAATTTCCCAATTGGTTTTTCTGATCATACTTTAGGGATCCATATATCTTTAGCAGCAGTGGCTATGGGTGCTAAAGTAATTGAACGTCATATTACATTAGACAGAAATCAAGAAGGACCTGATCATCACTTTTCGTTAGAGCCATCTGAATTAAAAAAATTAGTAATAGGGATAAGGGAAATTGAAATGGCAATGGGAGATGGTATTAAAAAACCTCATAAACTTGAATTAAAAGAAAATTATGAAAAAGGAAGAAGGAGTATTATAGCGGCAAAGGATATACCAAAAGGTACAATAATTACTCGTAAAATGTTGATTATCAAGAGACCTGGTTATGGAATTAAACCAAAGTTCATAAATTTTGTAATAGGTCGAAAATCAAAAAAAGATATTGAGTATGATCAATGGATTACTTGGGATATGGTATAAATTTGTTCTAAAATTAGAAAAGAAAATAAGATTCATCAATGAAAGTTTATATTATAACAGAAGGCGATTCGAAAGTCGGTTTGGGCCATATCACCCGTTGTACTTCATTATATCAAGCTTTTGAAGAAAAGAATATTAATCCTTGTTTTATAATTAATGGTTGTGAAAGTATAAGAGATTTGCTTTATAAAAAAAATTTTATCATTTTTAATTGGATTAGAGATAAAGATGATTTATTTGAATTAATTCGAAATGCAGATGTAGTGATAATTGATTCGTATCTTATTGATGATTTAACAATTCAAAAAATCGCGAAAATAGTAAAATTACCTGTTTTTATTGATGATACTCAAAGAGTTAATTATCCTAGGGGATTTGTAATAAATGGATCAGTCCATGCTAAGGATTTGAATTATCCTAGTTCACCAGAACTCCATTATCTTTTAGGATCAAATTACTGTATGTTAAAAAGAATTTTTTGGAATAGACCAAAAAGACATTTAAATTATAATATAAAATCAATAATGATAACCTTTGGAGGAAATGATTTAAGGAATATTACTCCTAAAATTATTAAAAATCTTAACACAGAATATCCAAACATTAAGAAAAACGTTATCATAGGCAAATACTTTCAAAATGTTGGAGAAATAAAAAAAGCCTGTAAAAAAAACTGTAATTTAATATATTCTCCAGATGCTGAAGGAATGAAAGAAATTATGCTTAATTCTGACATTGCTATTACAGCAGGGGGTCAAACAACTTATGAATTAGTAAGTATGGGTGTCCCTGCCATATCTGTGGCTGTAGTAAACAATCAAATTAAAAGTGTTGTAAAACTAAATGAACTGAATATAAACTATTATGCTGGTTGGTGGAAAGACAAAAATCTATATGATAAAATTATCAATTTTATTCAAGAACTTAATGATGTAGATCTTCGGAAGAAGATGGTTGAAATTGGTTTTAAATTAATAAAACCTGATGGAAGTAGAAAAATTGTTGAAAATATTCTTCAATACCTAATAATGAATAATTTTAAATAAAATCTAAATATTATGATTAAAATGAAAGTCAAATTTACCAAATTGAAGGATATACATTTAGAAATGGTAAGGAATTGGAGAAATACGGATGAAGTAAGTAAGTATATGTATACAGATCATTACATCTCAAAAGATGAACATCTAAGTTGGTTTAATCGGGTAAAAAAAGATCCAACTAAAATTTATTGGATGATTGAAGTAAATGGGGCTTATGTTGGAGTAGTGAATTTGTATGATATAAGTACTTTGAATAAAAGATGTTATTGGGCGTATTATATAGCTGATCCTACTGTTAGAGGAAAAGGATTAGGTCGAATTATCGAATTAAATATTCTAAATTATGTTTTTGAAGAATTAGAATTGAATAAATTATGCTGTGAAGTTCTAAGTTTTAATGAGATAGTTGTTAAAATTCATCAGAAATACGGTTCAAAAATAGAAGGTAAATTTAGACAACATATCTTTAAAAACGGAAAATTTTATGACATTTTCTGCATGGGTATATTAAAGGAAGATTGGATTAATTTGAAAGAACAATTCGAGTTTGAAAAAATAGAGATTGAATAAATAATTATTTTCTATAATAGGTTATCACTTTTTCAAGAGCATTTATAACATCATAAACATCTTCATCACTCATACGAGGAAATAATGGAATAGTTAAAACTCGTGGGAATAGCCATTCAACATTTGGTAAAATTCCCTTTGATAATCCAAATTTATTCATATAATATGAATGATAGTGAACAGGTATATAATGCACATTTACACCGATATTTTCTCCCCTCAGTGCCTTAAAAATATGATCACGAGAAACACGCAAGGCTTCAAGCTCAAGTTGGATAACATATAAATGCCAAGAATGTTTTATATTGTTTTTCACATAAGGAATGATAATTTCATCAATATCATTTAATTCTCTATTATAGATCTTTACTATTTCTCTTCTTCTCTTTTGAAATGATTCTAACTTATTTAATTGATGAATTCCTAAAGCAGAATGAAGTTCACTTAAATTATACCTAAATCCTAAATATTGCATATCATAATAAAACCCACCTGATTTTCCAAATCTTTTTATGGCGTCCTTTGAAATCCCATGAGTTCTAAACATTAATAATTTTTCATTAAATTCATCATTATCCGTTGTTACCATTCCTCCTTCTGCTGTAGTAATGTTTTTTACGGGATGGAAACTAAAAGTTGTTAAATCACTAATAGTTCCTATTTTTTTATTTTTATATTCAGCTGCAACTGCGTGAGCAGCATCTTCTATAATATACAAACCATTTTGTTCTGCAATTTCAGTTATTTCATCCATATCACAGGGTTGACCTGCAAAATGTACTGGTATAATTGCTTTAGTTTTAGAGGTTATCTTTTCTCTTATTTTTACTGGATCTATATTATAGGTATCTTTTTTAATATCAGCAAAAATAGGAGTACCTCCTCTATAAATAATACAATTTGCAGATGCAACGAAAGTATAAGGTGTCGTTATGACCTCATCTCCGGGTTTTATATCAATACATGAGGTACATATATGTAAAGCAGCAGTACCTGAATTAACAGCTATAGCATATTTGGAACCTTTGTATTTTTTAAATTTTTCTTCAAAACTCCGCATTTTTGGTCCTGTTGTAATCCAATCTGATTTTAATGAATCAATTACTTCATTTATTTCTTCATTATCGAGCCATTGAGTACCATAAGGAAGAAATTTTTCGCGAATTGGTTTTCCTCCTTCAATTACAGGTTTGTCCATTCTCTTTCCTACCCATATTCTTTTAACCAATTTTCCAATTTTGAGATACCTTCTTCTAATGAGGTTTTTGGTTCCCAATTCAATACTTCTTTAGCTTTCGAGTTATCGCATACCAACTTCTTTATCTCACTTTGAGGATGCTGATGATCTACATACTCAATTCTATCTTTATCTCCTACGATTATCCTTGCTAAATCATTAATTGATATATCTTTTCCTGTACCTGCATTAATAATCTGACCAATAGCATTTTCGGATTCTGAGGCTAAGACTATAAATTCTGCACAATCTTCAACATATAAAAAGTCCCGAGTTTGTGTTCCATCTCCAAATACTTTCAACTTTTTATTATTTAATTTACGTTTTACAAAGATAGATACAACACCTCCTTCCATATTAGCTTTTTGAAAAGGACCATAAGTATTGAAAGGTCTAAGTATTACTACTGGTAATTTTAATCCGTAAAAATAAGAGAGAGCTAATTCTTCTGCTGCTAATTTTGATCCCGCATAAGGTGAAGTTGGTTTGAGTTCGTGATTTTCTGAAATTGCTTTATGAGAATTTGCGAAGTTATAAACCATACAAGTACCAATTAAAATTATTTTAGTATTATGCTTCAAAGCAGCTTCTAAAATATTAAAAGTCCCTAATACGTTATTTTCAAATGCACGACTTGGATAATCTAAACTTTCTTGTACATTTATTTGAGCTGCGAGATGAATACAAAACTTGAATTTGTATTTAGCAAATAATTTTTCCACGAGATCTTTATTTTTAATATCACCAACGATTATTTCTATTAAACACATATTATCATTAAATTCTTCTAAATTTTTTTTTTGACCATTGCTAAGATTATCAAGTACAACAACATCTCTTTTCTGGGATATTAATTTCTTAACTACCCAACGGCCAATAAATCCTGCTCCTCCAGTGACTAGAATCATTGTTAATTATCTCTCATCTTTTTTTAAATAACCTTATTTTCAATTAAAAAATCATGAATCTGCTTTTTCGAAAGAAAGGGGCCACCTTTTGAATTGAAAGGCTTTGAATGATTAAAAGGTGAAATTTTTGGATATTTGTTCAAATCTAATTTCATTGAAACTTCGGTAAGCTGTGGAAATATTATAAACATGTCATTCAATTCATATGTTCTCTCAGATTCTTCAATAGAGAAAAGTTCTTCATATAATTTTTCTCCTGCAAAAATTCCAATTTCCTTGATTTGAATTTTTTCTGATGATTTATTAAATTTTTCTGAAAAGTGTTCTATCAAAACTTCAATTAAATCAATTATTCTTATTGAATCCATTTTTGGTACAAATACTTCTCCTCCCTGTGATAAGGTTAGAGAATCAAAAATTATTTTGATTGCCTTATCTATAGTCATAATATAGCGAGTCATATCTGGATGTGTTAAGGTTATAGGAGAATTTTCCATAATCTGATCTTTTACTAAAGGAATAAAGGAACCTCTGGTACCTAATACATTACCAAATCTTACAGAAGCAAATATAGTTTTTGAATCACCTTTATAATAATTTGCAGTTGTTATCAATTTTTCACCAAGTAGTTTAGTGACTCCCATAGTATTACAAGGTGAAGCTGCTTTATCAGTGCTAGTAAAAATAACTTTTTCAATTTCATTATCAATAGCTACTTCAATTAAGTTCTGAATGCCAATTATATTTGTTTTAATTGCTTCAAAAGGATTATATTCACTAGCTAAAACATGTTTGAGAGCTGCAAGGTGAAATACAATATCGACATTTTTCATAGCTCTAATTAATCTTTCCTTATCTCTAATATCACCAATAAAAAATCTTAATTTCTCTCTTAAGCTATTAAATTTATTTCTCATATCATGCTGCTTAGTTTCATCCCTACTAAAGATTCTTATTCTTTTAGGATTATAATTTGCTAAGATATAATCTGTTAAAGCCACTCCTATTGTTCCTGTGCCTCCAGTGATTAGTATTAACTTATTGTCAAGCATTATTTTGATTATCCTTTTTTTTTTAATTGAAATGATTAATAAAACAATTAAATTTCCTAATAAATTAAGTGTTTTTTTTTTTATCTTGATTTGTAATAGTATTTTTAATTAATTTGATTAATCTGTGTGTTGATAAACCATTCACTTTATAGAAGCAATCGTTTAAGAGGTTTTCATAATTTCTCTTTGGAAAGGGTGCACTCATTGCTTTTTTTATAGTTGATATTAAATTATTATAATTAGTTAATGTGTAGGCAACACCATATTTACCGTAAGGTAAATGTTTATCTAAATTACCTTGGAGATCTAAAGCGATGACCGATTTATTTAAAATCATCGCTTCTAACCCTGTAGTAGAAAAACGAGTTATAAGACAGTTACATGAGACAATTAATTTTTCTGTATTATAATTTATGACAACCTTCGCGTTTTTAATCTCAAATCTCCTAATCAAATCTTTTGGAATATAATCATTTGGATCACCAGGATGTAATTTAATAATTAAAAAACAATTTGGTAATTGCCCTATGGCTTTTAAAATTTCTTCAAACATTAATATAATTCTTTTTTTATGTAATTCTATATATTCACTTGCTAATAGTATTTTATAATTACCATGACTAGTTGTAAGCACAATTAGTTTTTTGGAAGGATCAATTCCGAATTCCTGAAAAACCGAATTTCTAATCTTTTTTAATAAATCTTCATTTTTTTTTAGTTGGAAATATCGATCGAATCGAGGGGTGCCCGTTATTACCATTCTATCATTTGGTAATCCCCATTCAAGTAGTTTTTTTTGGGATAATTTACCCCATATTGCAATTTTATCAGCTGTTAAAGGTAAAAAACCGTGTGAACCACCTGTGATGCCATGTTGTATAACAAATGAGGGAATTCCCTTTTTTTTAGCAATTAAGGCGCATATTTTAGAAGTTTCAAAAACATCTGCATGTAATGCTAGGAATGATATTTTTTCTTTTTCAAATAATTCACGAATTCTTAAAATTTTTCTAATAAAATCTCTAAATCTATAGTTTACTGTAGTATATATGAAATCTTTTACTAAAGGCCATAGATCATAATTTTTATATACAATGGAGTTAACATAATTGAGATCTTCTAAAACTCGATTCCATTTTACAAAAGTATTATTAACAAAATCGATTTCTTTCCGATATAGTTTTTTATTTGCATAATAATTAAGATATATATTAAGACCTACTTTCTTCAATTTAAATAGATCTTTAAAATGATCTATAATATTTTGAAAAGAGAGATTAAAATTAAATAATAAAACTAAAAATTGATTATTTTTCGAGGCAGTATATTTAAGATTTTCTTCTCTATATCCCGTATGCATCAAGATATTCTTACAATTTGCATCTCTACCGAATAATATAAGCATTTTTAACTTATATATCTTTAAAGAGATAGCCCGTATGATATTCATAATTGATTTGACTGTAATGAGGGAATTAAGAGTATTTTGAACATTTTTTTTAAAGGATTTTCTTGGTTTTGTTGAAACTGAAGATTTTTGTTCTAATGGAATAATTTTAAAAGGAACTTTTTTTATAGAACATACATATTGAACAATATTATTGAAGTCTCTCTCATGACTATTGCTACTCTCAAAAAGAAGAAATTCAGAAGGTTGTTCTAGTTTTATAAATTTTTTTATCAATTTGAAATCTCTAATAATTCTTGAAAAGTATAAAATATACATGATCGAATATATCT
>JBHLQA010000175.1:0-7005 GCA_048885285.1 Candidatus Odinarchaeota archaeon | reverse complement strand
ATTTTCTTCTTCTGAGTCTGTTCTGTTATCTTTAACAGAATCACTTACTTTCTCCTTAGATTCTGCTCCCATTTTAATTCTCTTTTTATATATTTTTTTAGTGTTATAAATTAAATTTGTACTTCTATCTCATCAGCAGTTTTACATAAATATCGCTCTTCTGTGAGATCATTTAAAACTAAAGCATGGCGAGGCTTTAGCCCCAATAACATTTCTCTCTCTTTTAAATTTCCGGTGAAAATTTCATTACTCGGATAGCCTAAGCTAAACAAGATCCTAATTGCCGCAGAATCAAGAGCACTATCCAGAAGCAAGTGAGGTTTTTGTTCTGAAATTATGATTCCTAATCCTTTTTTTCTACATTCTTCAATAATATTTGAAAACAAAGAATTCATTTTATTCTTCATTAAAAACTCCACTGATTCAGGATCTCGATCTCTTGATTTCCCTAAAGCTCTATGTGTCTCATCCAAGCAAATGAGGCGATTTAACACCTTAGAATTGTCATAATGAGTTAATATCTCTATTATTTTAAAGATTAACATTACTATAAGAGGTTGTTCTTTTATATCATCAAGTTCAGTCAGATTCAATATCACTAAGTTTCCATCTTGCCATTTTTTATACCATTCTGGAATATTTTCTGAAATTCCTTCCTTAAACCTAAGAGTATTTACTAGTTCTTTGTTCTGAAAAAGCTCATTAATTCGACGTTTGAATGCCATTAAAATAGTTCTTTGAGTATCTGGATCATAAGGTTGTGCTTTTAAATTTCTCTCAACTTGCTCAAAAAATACATTGATCCGATGAGGAAACGTTCTAAAATCCTCATAGCATCGTTGTAGGGTCTCTGTTATTAATACAGGTCCCACATATTTCAATCCTAAACAAGCGGCAAACATGTTTCCAAATGCTCTCATTGATTTCATTGCTCTACTCCCAAGTACAATATACGGAATTCTCAATTTTTCAGATGGGAAATTATACACTTTCGCGAAAGGAAATTCTTGAGCCAAATTTGGATCTGCTAAATTCAGTATTAATAAACCAATATCGGGTCTCTTCTTTCGAAAGTCACAAAACATTATCTTAATTAGCGTTGTTTTTCCTTTCCCTGTCTTTCCGAAAATCACTAAATGATTATTGAGCAAATCTATTTCAAGAGTTGCGATTTCCTTACTTAGAACGCCATCAATCATTTTGTTACCAAAACAAATATACCCCCTATCTTCTTTTGAAATCGGTAAATTTGCAATGTTTCTATTTTCTAAAATAGGAGGTCTTGTTAATGGCATATCATTCGGAATAGTAAAATCAACATTTTCTGGTTTAATACCTCTTGGTAAATCTTTATCCCGTATTTTACCGCTAAGAAATTCATGTCTCGAAGGAAAAACATTACAAGTAAGTATATCTTTCCATTTATTTCTTGTTAATACTTTATATTCACCTCTCTGGGAGGATGGCACCCCATCTGGGAGAATTGCCATATCTGATGTTATATATCTTAATACAGTCTTTATTGTGAGTATCTGCATGTCGAAATTCATGAAATTTTCTTTACTCGAATTAAATGATACAAAAATCTTTATTCTGTACAACATAGGATCGGGAAATGGATTAGCTCTATTACCCAAATCATCTTTTTTCCACAAAATAAACATATTAAGACCAAGTTTCCGATGTGGTGATTTGTAATAATTTATTACTTTCCGAAGGAATCGAAATTTTAAGAAACTATAAGAAGGAATGATAATTTCATAAAGAGGGTGTTCAATTTCTAAAAATTCTGAGTAGAGAGTAATAATGCTTATTTCACCGTTTAACCCTTTAAATTTCTCTTGTAAATAAAAAAGAAACGCATTTCCTAATTCCTCTGCTTTTTCAGAGGTCTCAGCATACAGAAAAAATTCCCATGAGAATCCCGAAGTAATATTAAATCTTGTACCATAAGTTATATTCTCTCCAAAAGGGTTACATAACCATGAGCTCTCAGTAGTATGATAATATTTTTCTTCTTTATCTAAGATTAGAACATCTTCTTTAATTGGTAATACTTTTGTAATAAGTATTTTTACTTGATATCCTATAATTCCCATTTCACTTTAAACCTAAATTTTACAAATTTAATATAAGTTGTAATCAATATTTTTAAAAGAAAAATGATGGTCAGTTAAGAACAAAAAAAATGTGTAAGTTATATAAAAAAATAACCTGTAGAATGTTTATAACTATTACAGAAAAATTTATTACTTCGGATAAACTGGGATCATTTTTCAAAATTAGGATTGTAATTAAGATTTAGTTTTATATTTATTCAAATGAATTTCATTATTTCTCTATAAATATGCAGACTATTAAAAATTATTAGTCTCCATGTTTATTTATTTCTAAAAACAGAATAATAAAACGATTATTAATATGCATGAAGTTACCAGCGAAGAAGAAATTATACAAATTAAAATGAAGGCTCCACATGTAGTAATTTTAGGTGCTGGAGCAAGTCGAGCTGCTTGTCCTAATGGAGATGTTAATGGTAAAAAGTTACCTATAATGAATGATTTTATCCAAAACATAGGATTAAAAGAATTGGAAGATCTTGGTTTTGACAATAATACTAATTTTGAAGTAGTTTATAGCTATCTTTGTGATAACAAGGAATTTGATAAAATAAGAAGTAATATTGAACAAAAAATTTATGATTATTTTGAAAAAATAGAAATGTCAGATTCTCCAAATTTATATGATTATTTAATTCTCTCCTTAAGAAAAAAGGATGTGATTGCTACTTTTAATTGGGATCCTTTATTGATTCAAGCAGCATGGAAAAATAGGAATTTTGATTTACCGAATCTATTATTTCTCCATGGTAATGTAGGAATTGGTTATTGTAAAGATTGTATTAAGACAACATTAAAACAATTTCCTTGTAATTCCTGTGGAAAAAAGCTGGAACCAGCTCCACTTCTTTATCCGATAATAAAAAAAGATTATTTTACGAATGATTTTGTGAGGTCTCAATGGAAAACATTGCAAAAATATATAAAATCTGCATTTTGGATTACTATTTTTGGCTATAGTGCTCCAAAATATGATACAGGAGCAATTGAACTAATGAAATTAGCGTGGGGACAAATAAATGAAAGAAATATGGAACAGATTGAAATTATTGATATTAAGAATCAAGAAGAACTTAGAGAAACTTGGACTGATTTCATTTTTTCACACCATTGGGAAGCCCATAATAACTTTTTTGATTCTTGGATAGCAAATCATCCTCGACGAACGGGTGAAGCCTACCTTAATCAATATCTAGAAGCAAAGTTTATTGATAATAATCCCATTCCAAGAGGAGTGTCTTTTCCTGAATTACAGAAGTTTTTTCAAACATTACAAGAAGTAGAAAGACACATAACATTAAAATTAGAGAAATAAATGAATAGTTTAAAAATAGTGAAAAGTTTTTATGTTTGTGAATTTAGAAGAAGAAATGATAGGGTTGAAAAAAAATCTAAAAGACTATCTGAAATAATACTAAATTTTTTACATAATGTTAAGAAAAATATATTATCTAATTAAACGGAAAATCTTAGTGATTTTATTCTTCTTCCCATTATTATCACTACTAATATCTAAAAAAATAGATCTTTATTCAATTAGAATAAAGATAAGCAAACCTAAAATATTTTTGCTTTTATGTTAAAAGTATATAGCGAATTAGTAAAATTTTTTAGGAATGTTTTATTATTCTACTTACTCTTTTTCACTGAAATGTTTTAGCAGTTTTAATTATAAGGAGTGGATTTTAGGCGTGGAACACAAAAATTTAACATTAGAACAAGATAAGAACTTAATTGATAACATTCTTGATAATTTAGATATGAGATATATCATTCTCTTTTTGTATATCATTAGAAATGATTTATTTAAAGATTTAACTGACGAGAGTATCAAAGAGTCATATGAGAGAGTATTAATCTTAGATGAAATATATAAAAATAATGTTATAAAACTTTGGGATGAAGAATTTATCGAAAATTATATTGATTTAGGTTTAATTAAAAATATTAGAAGTATGAAAGAGTTCCAACAAAAAGACGATGATTTTATTCTAAAATTGGGAGAAGAAACTATAACCATTGAGAATGATACAATTTCTGTTCCTGATGATACTCTCTATTTAATAATAAATAAGAAATTTAAATTCCTGACAAGAAGGAATTTTAATTTAGCACTTACTAGATTAAAAGGTGTTCGATGTGAGAAGAGTAGTATTATTCATCCATTAATTTATGGGATTGGTGAACATGATTACACCTTATCTGATGATTTATACTTCATATTAGATCAATATGGGAATATTTATCAAGCTATTAAAATTGAAATTACAATTGAAGGATTTTATCAAAGATTTAATGAAATTCAAGAAAAGATCAATAAATTTATAAAAATATTCGACCCTACATTAAATACAAAACCAGTAATGAAAAAAATTATAAAAGCATTAGAAGAAAAAAAAGATATCATACAATACCTCAAGGATGAAAAAATAGAACTTTCAGATAAGTTTAATTTCGAGAAATTAAACAAGAATGATACTATATTTCAAAAATGGAATTCTCAAATATTATCATTACTAACAATTAGAAACAAAATAGAAAGGTTAGATAAAAAATTAATAGAGTTAAAAAAATTCTATTCAGGTAAGAATAAAAAATATACATATTTAGAATATATTGAAAAAATTTCTTTTAATGAAGATAACATCGTAGATACAATTCAAAATTCATTAATAGAATATCGTAAAGAATTAATTAAAATTAATGAAGATATTTCTGAAATAACGGAGAAGCAATTAAAATTATTAAATTTAGACTATGAAAGATTAATAATAATGAGTAGTAGTGAAGATTAAAAATGAAATGCCCTGCATGCAATATACAAATGCAACCTTTAGTAGAGGGTATATTTCAGTGTCCCCAATGCAAAAAAATAATTAAACAAAAAGATAAGGAAGTAGAAGCAAAGGAGAAAAAGGCGATAGAGGGTGAGGTTTTTCAAGATGGTGAATATTTTCATAAAAATGCAAGTTTGAATAAACAATATGAAATCTGTGAAAAAGGAATTACTATCAATAAAACCAGTAATAGATTATTCGCAGTACTAATTTGTCATAGTGCATATTTAAAGGATGAGAAATATGTGAGATTATCTTGGTGGAAAAATTACCAACATGCGGGTATGTTTAAACTTTATGATAAATATGTATTAAATAATCTTATTATTGCTTTAGAGAAAGTAGATGAATCCTTTGATGATATTTGGAATTGGAAAGGTAAATATGGAAAACAGAAACCTAAAACAGAAGAAGACTTACAAAAAGAAAAGAATCTGGATATTATAAAATATAGAATTCTTGAAAATAAAACCTGTCCTAAATGTCAGAAAAAGATGGATAAAATGAAATCGCATTACGAATGTCAACATTGTGGTGAAATCGTTATATTAGAAGGTTATAACCAACCAATATTCAATATTGCACCGGGTGACCTTGATCTACGATTTCATGCTAATTTTCCAATAAATTATTATTTACCCGTGAGTGGAATAACACTTAAATGGTTGATGGGTGAATGGAAAGCATTAGCAGTTATTTATTCAAAAGATAATCCCAATAAAAAATGGTTAAGGTTCTATTGGTGGATAAGGGATTTAAGTAATATTTTAAAATTCGGACAGAGAGAAATGGGAAATGGTACCCAGATGGGCTGGAAAACTCAAAAGGGTGTTTCATCTCCTAATCTTTATGAGAGAAACTTAGTTAAACCTCTAATTAATGCTCTAAAGAATGTATTAATTGAATTAGATTGGAAAATTAATTAAAAATAATTGAGAAGTTAAGGGAAGAAATTGTCAGAAATTCAAGATACTACATGGAAAGAGTTATTAAAAAACTTTCAAGATGGACTTGAAAAAGCAGTTGAAGAATTACAAAAAAGAGATGTAGAGAACATTCCAGGGGCAAAGGAAGCCTTGATTCAAAGATTAAATAATATGAGAATTCATTTCCCTAAGAACAATGGAGAAATATTTTTAAAATCTATTAATGATAAAATTCAAAAGGCGTTTTTTCCTAATAGCACTAATTTCTCAGAAGCTTTTGAAAAAATATTAAAATCTAGAACACATGAACAGGATTTTATAATTAATGAATTATTAAATGGTTTTGTAACTTCTAAAGCAAAAGCAATAGCTTCAGGAAGTCAAGGACCGATAATTGATAGAATTGTTGAGGCATTTAGTAAGAGAAATGATTTTCACATTGTTGATCATCAATTTTTTGCTATGTTTGGTGATCCAAATAAACCACGTCACTATATAAAAAAACAACTTGAAGAACTTGTAAACATGTTTGGTCTCATATCCAAAGAACTTGTAATTGAAAAGGATGTAAGAAGAAGTGAAGAGAAGATCTATACATTTTACACGTTTCCAGATGAAATCATAAAAATTCTTGAAGAGAAGTATTTAATCATTGATGAAAAATTAGGATATGCCTATGTTTCTGAAAATTTTGATAGAAATGTTTTTATATGTATGTTTTTGGCAAATGTTGCCATAAATAGGGATAATATTGAAAAAATTGGGGGTCCTTATACAATTAATGGAATATCCGCAATTTTTGCATTAGTTTTATTACTAAGTTTCATGCCAAAATTAAGTGCAGATGAAACTAATCCTGTTTTAAACGATCCAAATTTCGATGAAAAAAATATGAGTATAATTCCGAAATCCTGGATGATGAAGCAGGTTTTAGAACCTCTATTTGAACCTCTCATCAAAATCATCGCATATCGAATAGGAGGAGGATTATGGCTCTCAAAAATAATAGATTCAGAAATTAATAGAAAGATTCATACTCAAATACGTTTTTTGCTTAAGGACGTTAATCGTTGGATTTTGGGACAAATGGTACGTGTGGAAATCCCTATATTCGTGGAAATA